>JALRAP010000149.1 GCA_023262505.1 Bacteroidia bacterium | reverse complement strand
CCTAAGAAGGTGATGGTGTCTTTCCCTTCAGCGTTGAATTTAACGGGATAGAACTGGTTGTTGATGTACTGCGCGATGCCGGGATCGGAGTAGGTGGTTTTGATCATGTGCTTGCACCACCCGCACCAGTCGGTGTAGAAATCGATGAGCAGGGGCTTGGGCGCCTTCTCATAGGCCTTCATGGCCTCCTCGATGGTCATCCATTTCACCAACCCTGCAGGCTCGGCCCCACCCGCAGCCGCGGGATGGTGTTGCGCAACGGCTTGCGTAGCAAGGATTAGGCAAATAGCGAGCAGTAGCTTTCGGAGCATGGGAGGGGGAATGTAGTACGAAAATAGTGAAAAAATGGGTGGTGGGGTGGTGAGTAGTGGGTGGTGAGTAGTGGGTGGTGAGTAGTGGGTGGTGAGTAGTGGGTGGTGAGTGATGAGTGGTGAGTGGTGAGTGGTGAGTGGTGGGTGGTGGGTGGTACATGGTCACTACCTACTATCTACTATCTACCACCTACCACCTACCAGCCAGAAACATATTTTCAATCCTAAACAAACTCTCCAAACTGTCGGCGGGTGGCTTGTCCACGAACGGTGCGAACCACAGCGGGAGGCGGTAGCAGGAGGCGGTAGCGGCGGGTGGCTTGTCCACGAACGGTGCGAACCGCCGAAAGATTAAAATACCCCATTAATATTAAAGGTATTTAGGATTACAATATCCTAGAACATTTTTACCGTGTTCGAAATTTCTTTGCGGCTTTTGCGAAATT
>JALRAP010000148.1:468-758 GCA_023262505.1 Bacteroidia bacterium | reverse complement strand
AATCTTTTACTTTTTCAGCATCACGTCTCATGACCGCCATTAATTTAGAATTAGGCACTTTGTTAAATGCTGGACCGCTTTTAACTTCAGTGACGCTTCCACAACCAATCATGCCCCATCGAATTATACGCATATGCAGCAATTTACTTAAGAATTTTGGATTGTTGGGTAAGGTTTAACGAAATATTATAAATATTGAATCATTCATGCTGCGAATACAAACAAATCAATTGAAATGGTATCTTTATATGAATATTCATTAATTATTTTATTAAAATTATGGAAACAAT
>JALRAP010000148.1:0-458 GCA_023262505.1 Bacteroidia bacterium | reverse complement strand
GAAATTTCAGGCGTACTTGGATTAATCGCGATGGTAGTTTTAACACTCAATATAGTCATGGGTATCCTTTTAAGTACGGCATATAAAAAAAATGCTTATTGGCAAAAACTGCCTGATAAAATAAAAGCATTAAAAATTATTGATTTCCATAACAATACCGCCTACGTGGCATTACTTATAGTGTTTTTACACTTCATCATTATACCATTAGACCCTAGTTCAAAGTTTAATTTTACGCATTTATTGAAACCTTTAACTGCGCCGCACCAACCCCTATTTGTTTTATTAGGGGTTATCTCTTTTATCGCAATACTCATCGTAGTTATTACCACACAGAAAGTAATCAAAAACAAATTAGGCACAACTACTTGGCGTAATATTCATGTCATCTCCTATGTTACTGGGCTATTATTTATTGTTCACGGATTAGTAATGGATCCATTGTTAAAAGATCGACC
>JALRAP010000147.1 GCA_023262505.1 Bacteroidia bacterium | reverse complement strand
AAACACGCTTGCGAAGGTCGTTGAGGAAGTTCTCGCGATGGAAGTTCCGTCAAGATCTTCCGCTGGAATACACTTCGAGATCCGCGAGGTCATTTTGGTACACGACTGCGGACCCGATTGGTCCGATCTGGAAATCCGTGAGCTCTGCAAGAAACATGAGAGGGTTTCCGCGGTATGGCTCACAAGAAACTTTGGCCAGCATGCCGCGACGATGGCAGGAATCGCAGCGACGGGAAGCGACTGGGTCGTAACACTTGACGAGGACGGGCAATTCGATCCCCGGCACATTCCACAACTGCTCGATACAGCGATTGCCGAGAGTGCAGTTGTGGTCTACGCGCGTCCATCCAACAGCTTGCCTCACTCAGTTTTTCGCAATGCTCTGACTGAGATCAACAAGAGATTTCTGGCTCCACTCTTCGTCGGCCGTGGATTCGCCGAGTTCTCAAGTTTCCGTTTGATTCTCGGCGAAATTGCACGGAGCATGTCGGCATATGCCGGATACGGCACATACCTCGACGTAGTCTTGAGTTGGCTCACCGACCGCCGCTCCACGACCAAGGTCGAGTATCGGGGTGAAGAGCGCGACCGATCGGGCTACTCAATTCAGGCGCTTCTGCGGCACTTTGGTCGCATGATCATCACTGGTGGAACTCGACCATTACGAATCGTTTCGTTGACTGGTTTGGTCTCGTCGTTCCTCGGAGTAATCCTCGCTGGTGCTGTGGTCTATCGGCGATTCGCATATGGATATCCGGCAGGATTTGCCTCAGTCTTCGTGATTC
>JALRAP010000146.1 GCA_023262505.1 Bacteroidia bacterium | reverse complement strand
ATTGACTATTCTACAAAAATATGGACATTTTCCTGATGATATAGATATTGTACATTTTGCAAATCTATCTTCAACAGAACATGACAACACTTGTAATACCACAAATTCCGTCGCAATCACTAGTGCAAGGGGGAAAAAAAATAATCGGAAAAATACGCAAATTGAACAAAAACAATATTCATCCATGGATGTTGACCTTCACAACTTTGATCATTGGCTAAGGCAGCAATTATTAAGGCGGTTACCCCACAAAAACTACATTGTCGGTAATTGCCTATATGACAGTGTAGCGGTTGCCCTTCCGGCATGGAGTGATAAATCCCTTGAATTACGACTAATGACAATTCAATGGGCTGAGGCGCAATTAAAACAAGGGACTATATGGGGTAAAGAAATGTGGAAACGGTTTGAAGATACAAAAGCCAATCCGGATTCATACGGTAAAAACAGTTTTTTGGAATATTTGAGTCACATGCAAAATCCTAGCAATTACGGGACAGAATACGATATTATTATGCTTGCTGAATTTCTTAATATTTCCATCATTGTATACAGTTCATCATTGATTACAGTCAAAAATAACACCCTAGCGTGCACCCCACCACATAAATTTGGACGACCAGAACAAACAACGATTACTTTGTGGCACTACAAAGAACACTACGAACTAATTGTCCCGATATGACATTAATAACCACATGAATCAAAATTTTTTTAACTAATTTTAATCATTTAGAAACCAAATTATCCAAAAAAACGCTTTTTTTCCTTAAAACATGAATTGA
>JALRAP010000145.1 GCA_023262505.1 Bacteroidia bacterium | reverse complement strand
ATACTTGTTTTAGATTGGGTATTCAGTGAGATTCCATCAGATTTTGTTAAAGATGGTGAATTTACATCAGAATTTAAAGATGAACTAACTGCAGACTCTGAATCAGTTGGAAATTTGATTGGTTAATAAGTATAATCCTTTAACTCATCGTCTATAATTCCTTTGAACATACCTTTTCTTAAATTGGGTGTTCGAACAACCTCACCAAATACAACATCACCCATTTTATCTTGAAAATCATCGTTGTCTGTTTTTCCACTATCAGAGTTAATTAAAATTACGTATTGACCAAAATCCGATTCATCGATTTCGGCAAGTTCATCCATCATTTCAAAAGTTGCAAAAAGGTTTCTATCTATTGAAACATAGTTGCCCTGTTCAATTGAGTATTCACTATAACTTTCTTGGTCTCCCGAGCCCCCACAATCATCGCAAGTTTCATATTTATCCCCATTACAATAATCACATTCAACTTTTCCACTACCATCGCAGTATGAACAATCGTCCCCTTCATCGTCTTGACCACTACCATCACATTCAGAACAATCAACTTCCCCTTCTCCATCACAAGTGCTGCAACTTACCGAGCCATCTCCATAACAAGTGTCACAAGACTCTTGAGGATGTTCTCTGTCAACATTTAGAATTGAAAAACTAAATAAGTCTTCTTGGCATCTTTGTAATACATCTTGCAATTCTCTTCCTTCTTTATATCCCTGAATTAGAAAACATAGATAAATAATTTCTTTGGCATCCAAAACATCAGATATCGGTTTAAGGAAGTCATCG
>JALRAP010000144.1 GCA_023262505.1 Bacteroidia bacterium | reverse complement strand
CCCACACAAAAAATAGTGGACTCATTGAGCTGGGGACCACAAGTAACCGACCAAGGCTTTGCACGAGTACCTAACGGCAGCGGTCCATTCATCATTCAAGGCGCAACCTTCGCAGCCAACAACAATCCAACCGGAATCGAAGAGCCTGCTTCAACGCCAGCCTATTTGTCGTTGTATCCCAATCCTGCTACCGAAACTCTCAACCTGCAGATCCTAGACCCCAATGAACGCGACATCGAAATTTTCAGTGTGATGGGCCAGCGCATCCACAACTATAATTATGCTCCGTACCTCACCATCGATGTCTCCACTTGGCCATCGGGTGTTTACATCGTTCGCTGCGGCGAAGTGAGTAAGCGAGTTCAAGTGACCAGTGAAAATTGACGATTGACGATTTACAATTGACGATTTACGACTTACCCTGAGCTTGTCCGATAGCTATCGGACGAAGGGTTGAGCCACGTAGTGTGCGAAGCTCTACTACGGGGGACGATTTACAATTGACGATTTACGACTTGCCCTGAGCGTAGTCGAAGGGTTGAACCACGTAGCGTGCGAAGCTCTACTACGTGGGACTATTTACAAGTGATAAGTGACAGGTTACAAGCGACAAGTGAAAATTGTGTCGCCTTCCATTAATGCTATTGCTACCGCCTCCCGCCGCCGCATACTGCTACTCAGCCTTACGGTCTGCTGATCAACAATCGCGAAGTAGTCGCTTGCTTGTTGGATGAGACCGACAATGAATACCACCCATCGCCAAGGGCAGTTATGGGAATCTCCACTCGGTTCATGCCAGCTTGT
>JALRAP010000143.1 GCA_023262505.1 Bacteroidia bacterium | reverse complement strand
CCCGCCTCGAAGAAAAAGTATTGGAAACCCCAGCGGCCAACCAACCGGCCCCTGCAGGGGGTAATGCAGCACCGGCACCCTCCAATCAGGGAACACAACCTGCCCCGGCTTCAAACAACCAAGGAGCCAAACCCGCCCCGGCGCAGTAGGCTGAAGATTTTGATCAGGGCTTGGGATCCCTTTTGGAATTGAGAGGGGTGTTTTGGTGTTTTGAGACCCTCAACTTGGGGATTGCTCCGCTCGAATCAGCATTTTTGTCATAGCAATTGCTTTTTTTGACATAGTGAATGGCGATTTTGTCATGTTCAAGCCTTCATAAGAGGCTTGGCATGGGCTTTGCGTAGGCTTAATCAAATCTAAACCACCAAATTTTATCTTATGTCAAGCAAAATCACCCCAATTGCCGACCGGGTTCTTGTGGAACCTACCCCCGCCGAAGAAAAAACAGCTGGCGGCATCATCATCCCCGACACTGCCAAAGAAAAACCACAGCGCGGCACGGTTGTCGCTGTAGGGCAAGGGAAGAAAGACGAACCTATGACAGTGAAGTCCGGCCAAACGATTCTGTACGGTAAATATTCGGGAACAGAAGTTCAAATTGACGGCAAGGATTACCTCATTATGAGAGAGTCCGATATCATGGCCATCCTAGGTTAATTCAGGGCTAATTCAAGACTTGTAGATTATCTTTTTATCTATTTCCTATTCTTTATTCTTCAAATTAAACTAATTCCAATACCATGGCAAGTAAACTTATTTATTTCGAAACCGATGCCCGCGATGCCCTCAAAAGAGGAGTGGACGCCT
>JALRAP010000142.1:537-818 GCA_023262505.1 Bacteroidia bacterium | reverse complement strand
AGTGCAGCCTCGTTAACAAGATTAGCAAGATCAGCACCGGAGAAACCTGGTGTTCCTTTTGCAACAACCTTTAGATCAACATCAGGACCAATCGGAACTTTACGTGAATGAACTTTAAGGATCTTCTCACGACCAACAAAGTCAGGATTAGGAACCTGTATCTGTCTATCGAAACGACCAGGACGAAGCAATGCTTGATCGAGAACATCAGCACGGTTTGTTGCTGCTACGATAATGATACCTTCGTTTGTTTCGAATTCGTCCATCTCAACTAGCATAGC
>JALRAP010000142.1:0-527 GCA_023262505.1 Bacteroidia bacterium | reverse complement strand
ATCACGTTAATCGTTACCGCTGATACCATTTGCTCTTGAACGACCAACAGCATCAATCTCATCGATAAAGATAATGCAAGGAGCGTTCTTCTTTGCTTGTTCAAACATATCACGGACACGGCTTGCACCAACACCCACAAACATTTCAACAAAGTCTGAACCAGAGATAGAGAAGAACGGAACACCTGCTTCACCTGCAACAGCTCTTGCTAGTAGTGTCTTACCTGTACCTGGAGGACCAACAAGTAGAACACCCTTAGGAATTTTACCACCAAGACGTTCAAACTTATGAGGATCCTGAAGAAACTCAACGACTTCCTGAAGATCATCTTTAGCGTGATCAACACCCGCTACATCATCAAATGTAATCTGTGTTTGACTCTCTGTAAGTAGTTTAGCTTTTGACTTACCCAGTCCCATAACACCACCAGGACCAGCACCGCTACGACGAGTTAAAAATATCCATAACCCGAAGAATAGTAGAACAGGAAGAAGATTGATAAACAAACTCGTCCAAAAACCACCTT
>JALRAP010000141.1 GCA_023262505.1 Bacteroidia bacterium | reverse complement strand
TTGGTTTGTATTTATTGCATGCAAATAAACCAGAGCATGAAAAGTGAAAGCACTATTCTGATTACCACCCAAAAATGGATTAGGAAGTGTAATAAGATTATTCGTGCCATTAAACGAATATGCTGTATTTGGATTTCCAAGTTTACCTGTAGTTAATGTAGATCCATTTACCGTTCCATTGTTATTTCCTCCTGAATCATCGTTTGCATTCCCATCAAAAGAATACCATGCAGCTAAACCATTGGCGGGTACATAAGACGGCAACTGTGCATTGGATGCGGTGGCAACTAAAAGGCAAGCCACGGCCGTAAGCGTTAAAAGTTTTGTTTTCATTTTTAATGAGTTTTTAGGTTTTGCCACCCTGCCCCACAGCGGCGTTCGTATAAAAAATCAGCGTGGGACACTTACCAACTTGCACAGGTGGGAGTCGAAGCCCAAGAAGCAGAGTATAGCAAAGCCCACGCCTTGACGTGAGCGTTTGTTACTGCTCCCTGCTTCTTTAGAATTTTCGACTTTTCCTGTGCAGAGTTCGCAAACGCTGATTATATGTATTGGCCTTTTTAGGCCGGTTTATTTCATGTTTCCAATATGCTTTAGGATACCAAATATAGGGCTTGTGGGTGGATTGTGCAAGCGGATGGCAGTGGCGGTACACGGTAGGCGGGAGGCAGTACCAGTAGCAGTGGCAGTGGCAGTAGCGGGTGGCGGTAGGCGGGAAGCGACACTTTTCACTTATTACGTGTTACTAAAAACTTTAATGCGTCGGCGGGTGGCTCGTCCACGAACGGTGCGAACCGTAAGATTGGTCGGCCCGGGGGTG
>JALRAP010000140.1:314-826 GCA_023262505.1 Bacteroidia bacterium | reverse complement strand
GGTAATACCTCCAGCAACGGCAGCCCTCGATTCCGTATGTAAATCGGCTTTGTGCGTAAGTCCCGGTTCACGAAAATGAACTTGGTCATCTATACATCCTGGAAGCAAATGCAAGCCTGTTGCATCAATAACATCACATTGTCCTTTAGGTTCTGCGATAGATGATCCTACTTGTTCAATCCGACCATCTCTAATCAAGACATCACCTTCAAAGACATGGTCTTCGTTAACGATGGTAGCGGATTTGATTAGCGTGGATTTCATATTACACTGAATTTAAGCGAACGTGGTTTACAGTGGCAGTGGCAGAATGCGGCGGCAGGATGATTTGGTTACAGTAGTTTGTAGAATATTTTAATCGTCAATCGTCAATCGTCAATCGTCAATCGTCAATCGTCAATCGTCAATCGTCAATCCATTCTTCCTACCATCTCCTCAGGCTTCACCCACTCATCAAACTGCTCGGATGTCACATAGCCAAGATCGATGGCGGTTTGCTTGAGTGTTTTGCC
>JALRAP010000140.1:0-304 GCA_023262505.1 Bacteroidia bacterium | reverse complement strand
GTTGTGTGCGGTTTGGGCGATTTCGGCGGCTTTGTAGTAACCTATTTTCGTATTGAGTGCCGTTACAAGCATCAAGGAGTTATCGAGGTTTGTTTTGATGTTATCATGCAAGGGTTCGATGCCTACTGCGCATTTGTCATTGAACGAAACACATACATCGCCGATGAGTTTAGCGCTATGTAAAAAATTAGCAATCATTACAGGTTTGAACACATTCAACTCAAAATGCCCGGTGGCTCCGCCTATATTAATGGCAACGTCATTACCCATTACCTGGGCCGCTACCATGGTCATGGCTTCGCAC
>JALRAP010000013.1:41108-44196 GCA_023262505.1 Bacteroidia bacterium | reverse complement strand
ACCCACAACGGCAGTCGCCGCCACGCATCTCAACGCAGCGACTCGGTCAATCATTGTCGACGAAAAAAAAAAAAAACCGGCGGATCTTGTATGGAGGAGAGATCTTATCACACGCATTGAACGCGATGGTTAAGCAGATAGCTGATAGGATGGCTAGTATTTTTTTCATGTTCATTTTTTAGAATGAGCTGGTGATGGCGATGGAGAATCCGTTGGAGGCAGGCACGTTTCGGCACACACCACCTACGCACAACAGGCCTTGGCGCTGTTTGCCGTAAGCCACAGCCACACGGTTGGCACCACGTGTGTAGCCCATGGACGCGTTCCAGAAGTGTATGCGCTTATCGGCATCTTCGTTGCCGTAATTGTACTCGTCGAAAAACGCAAAGAACCAGCTGGGGGAAACCGAATACTCAACCAAGCCCAAGGCCCAATTCCCGCGGTCCGACAATGTGTAAAGATGTTGTAGTTCGGTGCGTATGCTGTGTGTTTTGTTGATCTTGTATTGGAACTCTGCAATGGCAGTGTGAGCCGTTACGGTGTCTTTGCCTTCGCCCGTGAGGTTCTGGTCGTAAACGGTATAGATGTAATTCAAGATCACCTTCAGGTCTTTGTTCACTTTCTTCTGTATCTCAAAAGATACTTCCTCGAAATACCTCGAAGCAGCGAAGTCGGTGAAGAGGTTCGACCACGTATCGGTCACATTGGTTGAGTAGCCCAGGCCGTTGTTGGTGCCCGTGGTGTCGAGATTGGCCGACTTGGAATAGTTGATGGATACATAGGTGCCGTTGGTGCCTCCCAATGCAGAACCTTTTTTGAAATTGTAGAACAGTTCGGTTTGAAACGCCGCCTCTCCCTTGGCTTGGGATGCGTAAGGATAGAGTGTGGCCAGTCTATAGGTTTGTTGTTTGGTCAATGCGGGCAGGTAATTAATCGAAAGCACGTTTCCGGTAGCACTACGGTCTGAGCGGAACGACATGTTATCAATGTGTTTGGCTGAAACCGAAACACCCAAGCCTTTCTTGGTATAAGTCGTATTGAAATACGCACCGTATCCGTTTTTGTAAATACCGGATGGGAATGCGATGGATGCGTTCTCGAGCGATGGATCATTGCTCTTGAGCGCGTATTCGCCGTATACCCGCCAACCGCCGCGGTTGATGGTTGTACGCGCCGACCAAGCCAACACGTTGTTTGGAATCTTATAAATAGGATCTTCGGCTTTCTGGTATTTGCTTACAGCGCTTGCGCCGATGGTGATGCGTGTTTTGTGTTCGGCCCACGATTGGATGGCTTCGGAAAGCGAAACTTCGCCATCCACACCACGCACGATACCTGGGCCCTTGTCGAAGAAAAACCGTTGCTCACCGATGACACCTTTCAGATAAACACCAGGATGAGGATTGTATTTCACACGCAAGCCGTCCATGGCGTTGTCGATACCCAGGTTACGCTCTTCATAACTGCGGAAGATGAGTCCGCTACCGAACTGGTCGTAGAAGTTACCTAGGGTCACTTCCAATTCATCCGCGGTGTAAGTGGCATAACGGTAGGTGATACCAGAACCTTTGTACCGCGAATCGAAGCCCAGCATCGGATTGAGGTACGACTCGTAACGTATACCGGCAGAGAACTTGTCGCGGGATACCACGATGTTTCCAAACCCGTTCGACAAAATGCTTTCGGGCACTTCAGGTGCACCAATCAGGGAATCCTTCAGGTAATATTGTGCGTCGAGCTGGAAGTTACCATGTACTTCGAAGGGCATGGTAGGTGTTTGTGCGGAAGCGCTTCCGGCGAAACCCAGAACCGCTGCAACGAAGGCGGCTTTAACTGTTTTTTTGGCCATAAGGGGCGTTGTGATCTTGTGGAGTTTACTTTCCGGCTGCGGCTTTCACTTTTTCAAATAGCTTGTCCTCGTCGCCAGGCGCGAAAGAGGTATGCTGATCCAGCACCTCACGCTTTCCGTTCAACAGGAATGTATGAGGCACCATGTTCACGTTCATGGCCCTGCGGAAGTCGCTGTTCACGTCGAGGTAGGACTCATATTCCCAACCTTTGGCATTCAGAAACGGCGCCACGGAAGAAGTGGTGCGTGCATCGTCGATAGACACAATCACAAGCTTCACCCCGGTTTGTTCGCGCCAATCGGCATAAACCTCGTTGATGGTTTCCAGTTCCTTGATGCAGGGCTTGCACCAGGTGGCCCAGAAGCTGATGATCATGGGTTTGCCATCGTTGGCGATGGTGTTGGTAGAAACAGTAGCCCCCTCCATGTTCTTGATTTTCACATCGGGAACGCTTTGGGCTTGGGCAGAGAATGCGGCAACCACCAGGGTAAGGGCCGTTAGGAGCTTTTTCATGGTCTTGATAGTGAGGTTGTAAAGTTAAGGATTTCGTTAATTGACAACCAATAGAAGCAACAACCTTGCCGAAAACAGCAGCAACTTTAGAAGTGACAAGTTACAAGTGACAAGTTACAAGTGGTGGGAGGCAGTACCAAGAGCAGAAGCAGTGCCAGTGATGCCCTGAGCAAGTTTACCCTGAGTTCACCGAAGGGCGGCAGTTTAGTTGGCGGAAGGCGGGAGAAGTACCAGTAGTAGCCGGCGACGGTTGGTGGTAAAATAAACATTTAAATTATCAGTTGGTGGTAATACTTACTTCGTATTTAAACTTTCTACCACTAACTGAACTTTCCAATTTGTCGGCGGGCGGCTTGTCCACGAACGGTGCGAACCGTAAGATTGATCGGCCCGGGGGTGTAGCCATGTGCGACAAGATCAATCAAACGGTTGGCGTTCGTGGTGCCCTTTTTGGTTACTTTTTGGGCATGCAAAAAGTGACAAGAAACGCCGTAGGCAAGTGTCACTTTAAAATGTTGGTGTTCGTGGTTACGTTTTTGGCAGGCTAAGATTGAGAAAAACAATGTAGGCAAAATATCAACAACAACTCCCGCAGGATCCAGCACCTAATGACTTGTGACCAATGACTAATCAACTATTTGTTGAATCGAATAATCTTCCAAAGCACCGGAAAGGTGGTCACTACAAAAATGCCGATCCTGATTCTGTATTTAAGAAAGTGAGTG
>JALRAP010000013.1:0-41097 GCA_023262505.1 Bacteroidia bacterium | reverse complement strand
CCAGCACAAAGCCCAACGATACCAAACTGAAAACCCAAATCAACGCACCCACCACATTGTAGTTCACGAATTTCTTGAAATCCATTTCCACCACTCCGGCTACGATGGGCGCGAAGGTTCTTACGATTGGAAGAAACCGTGCGATGATGATGGCGCTGCCCCCCTTTTTGTCATAGAACTCTCTCGCTTGTTCCAGGTGCTTTTTCTTGAATAGAAACGAGTCTTTTCTTTCAAACAAAAGCTTCCCCGACTTTTTCCCGAACCAATACCCCACAAAGTTTCCGAGTATGGCGCAAATGGAAATCCCGGTGTTCCAAAAAACCAGGTTCGACCAACTATGATCGAACGGATACATCGAGTTGGCGATGATCATACCCGTGATGAACAGTAAATAATCACCTGGAAGAAAGAACCCCACAAACAATCCTGTTTCCGCAAAAACGATGAGCATCACCAAATAGAGCCCACCATGGGAGATGATCCATTCGGCATCGGCCAGGTTTTTTATGAAGTCGATAATCTCCGTCATGGATGGGGTTGGGGCTGCCTTTTAAGATCGCATGCGAAGCTGTTCGCTGCCGTTAATTCGCTTCGGGTTCGGGACTGGTTTCTTCGGGTACCTCTGTGAGATGGAAATTGTTGAAACCATCGCCGATGGCAATGTGTATCTGGCGCAACTGCAACAAGTCGAGCAATGCCAGGAATATGAAACAGCCGTGTATTTTCGATTGGCAGGCCGAGAAAAGGTCCAGGAAGGTGACATTCGATTTCAATCGAACCAACCGCTTGATGTTGTCGCGCTCCTGCCCGATGGTGAACGGATACTGCACCACCATGTGGCTCTTGCGCTCTTCGGTGTACTTGAAACGCTCCATTACTTTTTCGAAAGTAACCATGAGCTTGAACAGCGTGAGCGCATTCAACTCCGCCTGGTAGTTGGAGCCGTCGGCCGTCATGGCAATGGATGAAAGCTCTGCAGATATATTGCCGCGCTCCTGTTTCATAGAGCGGTCTTCCTCCATTCTTTTCAAATCTTCAGCGGCCTCTTTGTATTGCTTGTACTCCAACAGCTGACGCACCAAGTCTTGGCGCGGGTCGATTTCGTTTCCTTGCTCATCCTTGGGCAAACGCGGCAAAAGCATCTTCGCTTTGATGCGCATCAGCGTACTCGCCACCAAGATGAACTCGCTGGCCAACTCGATGTTCATGGCTTCCGCGTGACGGATGTATTCGAAGAAATCGTTGGTGATGGTGGAAATCGGGATGTTGTGGATGTCCAGCTCGTCCCGCTCAATGAAAAACAGCAACAAATCAAACGGGCCTTCAAACTGGGGCAGCTTGATCTCATACTGTACAGGGTTGTTCTGGATTTCCAAAACCGGTAGGATTTTCAACAAAGATAGGAAGCGCAATCGGTATATAGGGGGGCTGTGGGCGTTAATAATCGTCTAGTAATCAATTATTAATACTTCAAAAATTACCCGTTTTTGACATTTGCGGTTGTACTTTTGTCTGATGCTGATGCAAGGTAAAAGCATACTCCAAGCCGGTTTGGCCGCCCTGATTTTCTTGGGAATTGCAAACCGCCAATCCAACGCCCAAAAGCCTAGTGGAAAAACGGTGTTCGCCCATGAACACTCGGCGCTTAGGGTTTCTGATGATCGGTCATTTTGGGACCAGGTTCATGAAAATGGAATAATTGCTCCTAAAGTGGCATCATCTGTAAGCCCCCTTTACAACGTTCAGTTTATCGGACCGCATAATGCCTCGAGCCGTACACGGGCCATAGTAAATGACCGATCCAACGCCAATGTATTGCTCGCGGGTTCCACAACGGGAGGCCTTTGGAAAAGTGTTAACCAAGGACAAAATTGGTCTGCGGTGGATGATTTTTCTACGGGCATGAACATCACCTGCCTCGAGCAAAATACGCTAAATGCCGATGTGCTCTACTACGGAACGGGCGAATACAAAAACCGCAAGATCCGCGATTCCGGATCAGGCGTGTACCGCTCCACCGACCACGGAAACACATTCACACAACTATCCGCCACGGCCAATCCGGATTTTTGGTTCGTTTATGATATCAGCCACTCGTCATTGCAAGACTCCACCTTGTATGTGGCCACGGCGCTTAACGGGGTGTATCGTAGCAACGATGCTGGACAATCATTCCAAACGGTGTTTCATAACGGCAAAACGGTGAGTGATGTGAAGTGTTTGCCCAACGGCGAAATCCTCCTGGCTGTTAGCTACGACGGCATTTATATTTCCGCAACGGGAGATTCAGGCACATTCACCAAAGCCATTGGCACTCCTTCATCCGGCTTCAGCCGCATCGAAACAGCATACTGCGACAGCTTTCCCAATATCATGTATGCCGTGTTCTCCGACTCGCTACAATCGATGAGCAGCGGATTGCATGGCATGTACAAATCATCAGACGGCGGCCAATCGTGGAGCGTTATCACCAACCCCGATAATGTTGGCTTCTTCCCTTATGCCGATTACATGTTGAGCATCGCTGTAAAGCCTAACGATCCCGACTTCGTAGTTGTAGGAGGGGCGCAAGGGTGCTACACCACCAATGGCGGACAGAGCTACATCTATCTCCAATATCCCAACATCGACCAGCACAAGTATCTGTTTTCAGCCAACAACCCCAATGTGTTTTATGCGGGCCACGACCAAGGCCTGACACGCTTCACCATCAGCGGAAGCAACTTAACGCACAACGATCTCATCCAAGGATATCATACGGTTCAAGTGTGGGGTGGCGGTTTTTTCCCTTACGGGGATGACGTGTTCATCGGTTCGCAGGACAACAAATTCAAGTACAACCGTGGAGGCTCAAGCAACTTTCAAACGTTGAACAACTATGGCATTGACGGTAAGTATTGCCACATCCATCCGCAACAAAACCATGTTGCCTATGCGCTGGGTGATTTCGGTTATGTGATGCGCAGTGATAATTTCACAGGCCTCACCCCGACATTGACTCCGAAGTTAAACGGTTTGGATATTGATGGCGATAACGTGGTGGATGATGATACCTGGTATGATTGCCGACTCGAAATGGATTACTCCAATGGCGACCGCTTGTTTCTGAGCACACGTGATCACATTTGGAAATCCAGTAATCGGGGCGACACCTGGACCCTCGCGACCAATTCATTCGCTGGCGGCAACAACAGTCCACACCCCTATGCCATGGAGTTGGTCGACAACCCCAATCAAACGTTGTATGTGGGTGGAACCAGGGGCTTGTTGTTACGCATCAACAATGTGTTTACATCGGTGCCCGGTATGGAGACCGATCTCTCAAGCTCCACACCACAATTGTTGATTCCTTCGGGCCGCATACAAGATTTGAAAGCACATCCAACCCATGTAGGAGAGCTTTATGCAGGCATCCGCGATCCGAACAACGCTCCACGCGTTTGGCGCATCACTGGTGCGGATGGTCCCAACCCACAATGGAACGACATCAGTGGAAACCTGAGCCAGGAGATGCATGTGTATTCTATCGAATTGGATCCGACACATCCCGACTCCGTGATTTTCGCAGGCACCGAATACGGATTGTGGTTCACGTTGGATGGTGGCGTCACGTGGAGCCGCGAACCGACTATACCTGCAGTCACCATCTACGACATCCGTCTTCGCCAAACAGACCGAAAATTGTTTGTGTTCACATTTGGCAGAGGTGTATGGACAGCGGATTTGGATTCCGTTACATCCATATCCGGCGAGAATGGATGGGACCGAGCTATTCAGGTTTACCCTAACCCGTCCGATGGCATATTCCATCTAAGCGGTCCAGTATTTTCATCTGCTGAACCTTATACTGTAGCTATATGCGATGCGTTTGGCAGGGAGGTATATCGAGTGCGGCAATCTACGGTATTGGATTTGAAAAACCTTTCGGCGGGCATGTATGTTGTAAAGACGTATTTCGGAAAAACACAGAACATCACCCGTATCATCAAAACCGATTGAATGAAAAAGATTTATCATTTGAGCACTTGCTCAACCAACCAACGGATACTCGGCGAGGTAAAGCCCGGCAAATCATTTGTGTTGCAAGACATCAAAAAAGAACCGATTACTGCCGAGCAATTGGAGGAAATGAAAGAGCTGGCGGGCAGTTATGAGGCGCTTTTCAGCCGCGTGGCGCTAAAATTCCGCAAGATGGGATTGCATGAGTTGCAATTGAAAGAAAAGGATTACCGCAAATATCTTTTGGAGGAGTACACCTTTCTGAAGCGTCCGGTAATCATCAACGGCAAGAACATATTCATCGGAAATGCTCCCAAAACAGTAGCCGCCGCCAAGGAGTCGTTGAAGGGGAAATGAAAAAGGTTATTAGTCAATAGTAATTACGGTGGTGCTAATTATTCAGCAGGCCGCCATCGTTTAGTAATGAGAATAAAGTGACATGTAACATGTAACAAGTGACATGCCTGCTTCCAAATTTTCTCTAACCACCGTAGTTACTAAAACACCCAAGTTCGATATACTTGGAATTGTTTCACACAGAGCTCGCAAAGGTATGCGCAAAGCTCGCAAAAGTCAGACTGTGTAAAATCGAATACGATACAGCATACTGCTAGGCAGACTTACCCCGTACTTAAGTGACAACTTACAGGTGACTTAGGCAACTGAAACTGTAGTCTCCCGCTTCCCGCCGCTACCGCTACCTGCCAACCGACAATGCTTCTTCTAATACTTGTCACTTGTCACTTGCTACTTGTCACTAGCTACTTGCTACTTGTCACTTGTTTTTCCATCACGTCGAATTTCTCCAGCAGTGATGCGAATTTCTCGCGTGAGAAAGGCTTGTTTATGAAGTCCATCACAAACGGATAAGACATGGAGGCTTCCTTGTCTCGCCCATTGAGCGAGGAGGTAAGCATGCAAACCTTGAATCCGTTAAGGGCTTTTTCGGGAAACTTGGAGATTTTTTCCAGCATGTCGAGTCCCGACATCATAGGCATGCGGATGTCTAGCAGCAGGATGTTGGGCAATGGTAATCCCATGTCAATGCGACCATGCATCCACGAAAGTGCCTCTACAGATGAAACAAAGGTTTCGACTTGGTTGGTGCGTTCCGATTTTTCGATTACGCTTTTGATCAGATAATTGAAAATTTCGTCATCGTCGACGATCATAAAGTCGAGTTGTTTATCCATTGGATGTGTTGTTTGGAAATTCTATGATAAAGGTTGTACCCTTTTTTGATTCACTTTCAAAGCGGATGCTGCCGCCAAGCTTACGCATGATTTCGTGGCAGATGTAAAGACCTAATCCCGATCCGTAAGAGGTGGTTGTGCCTCGGAAGAACATGTCGAAAACATGGTCGTTGAACTCTTCCGGAATCCCTTCTCCATTGTCTGCGACTCTGAGTTGGCAGACATCATTGTTTACCGAACCCGATATTTTGATGGTTGAACCCTCTGCCCGATCCACACTGAATTTGATGGCGTTTGAAATCAGGTTCCGGAGTAATGAATGCACACGTAAGCGATCGCTTTTCAAAGCACAGGCCGCATCTATTTCAACCGAAAAGTTGATAGGGTGTTTTTTCAGATGCTTCATCGAATCAAAAATCTCCGAGGCAATCAATTGCAGGTCGATGGTCTCGTGCGAAACGGGTAATCGGGAGTTCTTTGAGTAGTTGATAATATCCGTGATAGTATCGTCAATTCGGCGAACCACTTGGCGGATCAACTGAAGACCTTGTTGTTTTTTTTCAATCTCGGCGGAACCGCTTTCAATCTCCTCCACAATACCTTCTATGGCCAGCGCTGGTGCACGCAAGTCATGCGATGCGCTGTATACGAAGTGGTCCAAGTCGCGGTTGAGCTGCTCCAACTCGATGTTTTTTTCTTGGAGCTGAATGTTCATCGTGCGCATGTCTTCCATGGCCATCTGCTCGGCCTTGAAATGATGTAGCAGGTCGATGAGCGAATCGTGGATGGCGAAATCGGATATTAGCAGTCCACTTTCACGGAAGGAGTTTTCACTCACAATCCAAGGTGAACCACAAAACAGCAGGAAGTATTTATTCGGACAAACTACGAACTGCCCCTTCAGTACCATTCCTTTTTTACCCGATTTCAGCCTTAAGATGAAAATCTGTTGGTAATAGGATGCAATGGAATCAAAATTCATTTCCATACCCACACCAGGACGAATCACATCGAAACTCTCTTCAAAACGGTTGCTGTCGGGCAGCACTTTCTGAAGACTTCTGCCCTTGCTTACCAATTGTAAATCGGGGCCAAGGAAAAAATGAAAAGGGAACAAATTATCCAACACTCCCACATCGGAAATATCAAGAACCATCATGGGCTGTGTCGTCATAATATTCAAAAAAGTAAGGTGAATATGCCTTTAGTCCAAATGTAGAGGACCATTTCAAAGGTAACATATTATGCATCAATCTCAATATCAGAGCCGACAAAATTAGGTAACGTAAATCCTTGATTAATAATGGTATGTGTTGTTTATAAAACCCAATTCAACAAAGACTTACCTATTAAACCTCCAAAAGCCGCTGAGCCCTCCAAGGTGAAGTGCGAATAATCGTAAAAATACCGGAGGCTTTTTGGGAGCGAATAGCCACTGATGAATCCGCAATTGTTTTGTGAACAATACCCGGCCAACAATTCATCGAACTCTCGGTATTGCATGTCGGTCAAACGGCTTTTTTCTTTTTTCCCCATATCCACCCCGCCTTCAACAAAGTTCCCGTACGGGGTAGGAGCCGAAATGAACAAGGGTTTTGCGCCCGATTTCGTAATTGCGCTTTTGAGGGAGTCAAGCTGGGCGAATACAAAAGACCTTTCCTCATCAGACAATGGATTGTATGATGACTCGGCAGTATCTTCAGGCAGCGCGCTCCAATCTACCGACCGATGGCCTATGCGGATCTCTTTTTTCGAATGCCAATAAGGCAAGACCAATTGACTGAACAGTTTGGATTTCTTGAGCAGCTTCATCAATGAACCTTCTGGTTTCTTGTCCCGTTCTTTCAGTCCTACAAAAGGATCAATGAGTACTACCACCACATCGGGCTTGGTGTTTGCAAAGCCATTGATGATTTTGCACCAGGTAGGAATCAAGGTGCCATCCGCGGCAGCGTTGTTGTACCATACATCTGCGTCCCGAAGCGCCACATCGGTCCATTTCCGTCCCTCTTCTACAAATAGGCTTTGGGTGTTGCTCCATCCCACGAAATAAATCCGTTTTCGCGTGATAGTGTCGCTGTAGTTCTCTCCGATAAAACCCTGGTTGTTGTAACGCACCCTAATGTATTCAGGAAGCTGTTGTACGTACTCGTTGTGATAGGTGATGGTGGTGTTGATGTAAGTGCTCTTCACAGGCTTTCCGAAAGGCGACCACACCTCCAGCGCGATGGCAAAAGCAGCTAAGGCCACCAGCACGAATATGATAAGTTTCTTGAGTAACGGAGCCATCTGTTAGAACTGGAAATAAATGAATGTGTTTTTCCCTTCGAGCATCAAATGGTATAACACGGTTACGGTACAACTAATGTAGAGCGCGTATCGGACAGACCTGTTGGCGGGCACACGAAGGCTCCGCTCATCGTGTCGTAGATACCAGTCTGCCAATACGAGGATGATGGGCCATAACAATATTTTCCATGATCCATCCAACCATGTGCTTACGGGCGTCCAAACGAAAATGTTTTGGATATAAACAACAGCATCTACCAAACTTTCGGCGCGGAAGAACACCCATGCGAAGCTCACAAAAATGAATGTGAAAATCATTCCACGCCATTCGCGCCAGTTAGGCAAGCTGCGACCTAAAGCTACTTCGCTTCCGGTATGCCTCCGGTTTTGGCCTGCGATCAGCAAGGGTAGGAACCCAAATGCATGTATTAGCCCCCAAAAGATGAAGTTCCAGCTTGCACCATGCCAAAATCCGCTTACCAGGAATATCACAAATGTGTTGCGGATGGCTGTTGCTTTGCCTCCTTGTGATCCACCCAATGGGATGTACAAGTAATCGCGGAACCAGGATGAGAGGGAAATGTGCCACCGCCGCCAGAACTCCGCCAAATCGCGGGAGAAATACGGGAATCGGAAGTTGCTCAGTAATTCAAATCCGAAAAGTTTAGCCGTGCCCAGTGCGATATCGGAATATCCGCTGAAGTCGCCGTAAATCTGGAACGCGAATGCCACCATGCCAGCAACCAATTGCAATGAACCCACTGTATCGGCATTCGTGAAGGCGTTATCCACAAATGGCGCCAATGAATCAGCCACGACTACCTTCTTGAACAAACCCCATAGGATCAACCGGCATCCGGCCACAGCCTGTAAGCGCTGGAAAAAGCGCGGTTTTCTGATTTGAGGTAGGAGATGTGTTGCACGTTCAATGGGTCCTGCCACCAAGAGTGGGAAAAAGCTGACGAACACGGCATACTCTACAAAGTCGGTTACGGGCTTTACCCTCCCTTTGTAAATATCGAACACGTATGACATCCCGTGGAACGTATAGAAAGAAATGCCGATAGGCAGCACCATCTGAAGCAATACGGGATGCGTTTCGAAGCCGATTGATGATAACGCACCGGCAATTTCGGTTGCGAAAAAGTCATAATATTTGAATACGGCCAGGATACCCAAATTGTTGATGATGCTCAGCCAAAGGAAAATCTTGGCGCGCTGTCGGTTCTCCGAAGCCACACCGAAAGCATAACCGTAATCCATCAAGGTGCACAACACCAAAAGCGCCATGAACTCCCAGCTCCACCACCCATAAAAGAAATAGCTGGCCACCAACACCAACACGTTTTGCCATCGCAACGAGCGGCGGAATACAAACCAGTACAGGATGAACACCGCGGGCAGGAAGAGGAAAAACGCCAGTGAGTTGAAGAGCATAGCGGGATCTTTATTCCGTTATCTGTTTAAGCAAAAGTGTTATTTACCTTTTCCAGATTTACCGTTTCGTTCAGCCATACCCATCACATTGGGGAAATAAAAAACCGATAGCATCCATCTGTCGTAAGGTGGGGGGCATTTAAGTTTTTCATTGTTGCCTACAGCCACTTGCGCCGCTGCATCCATCACCGTGCGTATGTAGGTGCGCAAAGGATCAATGGCTGCAGTACTGGCAACCGGCCCGTGTCCGGGAATGATGGTTTCGGGTTGCATATCCGATATGCGCTCTAATATGCGAAGCCAGTTTTCAGGATCGCCATCAAGCATCCAAGGTTGTGTTTCCACAAAGAGCAAATCACCGGCAAAGAGGATTTTTTCATTTGGAAGCCACAGCACGGCATCGCTTTGCGTGTGTCCCTCACCCATATCGATCAACTCAACCGATCTCACGGTACCGTGTAGCGACATGCTACCTTTGAATGTGGCCTTGGGAGTGGTGATAACGATGTCTTTGACGCTGCTTGATAATGCTTCGTAATAGCCGATCATCCCGATACGCTCTTTCTCGGTATGTGGGTCTTGCGAAACCGGGTTGGATTTCCATCCTTGCAGTCGTTCTCCCGCATCTCGTTTGTCGGATGCCAGTTCCTCAGGGCCGCGTAATTTGATGAGCTCAGCGGTTTTGGATGTGCTGATGATGGTGGCGTTGGAGAAGACTTGGTTGCCGCGTATGTGGTCGTTGTGGTAATGACTGTTCACAACATATTTTGCTTCGCGACCTGTTAGTTCTTTGGCGGCTTGTTGGAGTTCCAATGCTGCCGCGGGAGTCATCATGCAGTCGAAAACAACGGTGGCATCTCCAAGGTCAATGATGCCCGCATTGCATATGCCATGCCCGCCGTTGCGATGGATAGCGGCATAAACGCCGTCTGCGATTTTTTGGATTTCCAGATGGCGATAATTTGTCTGACCATAGCTGAAAGGCATGGTGCTCCAAATCAGCAATAGGATCAACAAAGGCTTAGAGGTCTTCATGCCTCCAAATTACAAGAAAAGGCCTCAAACTGTTTTTTCCTGTTCGAAGATTTCCTTCAGCTGTTCGGGTTCGAGCGGTTTGCTGATGAATCCGGAAACAAATGGGTTTTCAACAGACTTTCGGTTATCGTTGGCATCCAACGAGGATGTTAGCATGAAAATGCGCATCGGCGTTATGTCGCTGATTTGGAAAGATTGAGCCAACTCGTCCAAAAGTTCAAAGCCGTCCATCTCCGGCATACGTATGTCGAGGAATAACAGGTCAGGTTTAGCGTCCGATGATGCCATCGAATCTTTTAAGTATTGGAGTCCCTCGGTGCTGGAAAGGTGTGAAACCACCTCGGCGTCAGGGTAGAGCTCCGCTATGAGCTCTCGTGTGATGAACTCGAAGATTTCATCATCATCGATGATCAGGATTTTTTTCATTCTTGATATGCAGAAGGCACTGTGATGGTGAATGACGAACCTACTCCGTAAACGGATTCAACCTCGATGGTTCCTTCGAGGCGAACGACGATTTCCTTACAAATATATAAACCTAATCCGGTTCCCGAAACAGAGCTGCTACCTCGGTAAAACATGTCGAATATCTTCGGCATGCTTTTTTCGGTGATACCTGTCCCATTGTCGGATACGCGGATGATGTGTTGGTTGTTACGGGAGGAAACAGATACTTTAACCCAATGCTCTAGGGAATCGGGGTTGCGGTATTTGACCGCATTGCCTATAACGTTTTTCAGCAGGGTGTCCATCCGGTATTTGTCTGATTGGATTTTGGTGCTGCCGGAAACCTCAAGAGAGAATGAAACAGGATATTCATTTGCATATCGCAGGTCGGCGAAGATGCCTTCAATCATTTGAACCAAGCTGAAGGAGGAAAGCTTCAAATCCAAACGGGCGTTGCGGGAATAGTCAAGGATCTCCTGAATAGTTTGGTCGAGGCGATTGACGGATTTTTCAGCCATCTGCAGGTATTTTGCTGCCCCACCGCTGATTTTTTCCTTCACAGGGATCAACTGGATTATACCTTTAATCGATAAAAGAGGAGAGCGAAGATCGTGCGATATGCTGTAAACGAATTTGTCCAGCTCTGTATTGATTTTGCTTAGTTCCGTGTTTTTGATTTCCAGATCCTCGCGTGCATCGCGCATTTCGCGGTTGAGGGCCACCAGTTGTTCGTTTTTCTGTATCAGAACTTGGTTCATTTCATTCACATCCTCAACAGCCATTTGCTGCACTTTAACGTGTTGCAGCAAGTCCACAAGTGAATCGTGCAATGCGAAGTCGCGGATACGCAACCTTGTTTTTTCAAAAACCGTTTCATTGGTGATCCAAGGAGACCCCACAAACAACAGTTTTTTTTCATCGGCGATACGGACAAACTGGCCTTTCAGTAATATGGCCGCAGCTGACTTTTTCAGTCTTAAAATGAAAACCTGGTCGCTATAGCTGTTGATGGAATCAAAAGTATATTGAATGCCCAGACCGGGTCTTACCAAGTCGAAATCTTCTTCAAAAACCTGCAGTTTTGAGTTTAGCTTTTGTAGGCTTGACCCTAATTGTATAAAACCTAGTTGTTCATTCAGGATGAAATGAAACGGAAACAGTAGATCTAGAAGTGCTGGATCCGAAAGCCGTTTGATCATGCCTGGGTTACCACTTGGAAAACATCATGGTCGTGACCGTCTGCCCGCGAATTCACGCAGGTGATATCGGCCGTTGTTTGATACATCTCGGCCAAACCGGCAATCAACCCGCCCATGAAATCGGTGAGCCCCGCTCGCGTTGAGAAATAATGTACCAACAAGGTGCGGTCGTCGGTTTTTTCTATCTTGAATTCAGGCGGACGTATGTCGGAGTAAATCAACATCACGCGGCTATGGAAATTGGGAAGGTTAACCAAGAACTCCATTAATGAATCCCCTCCCGACTTCATCAAGGTGCCATATTTTTGTTGCCCGACCTTCAATACCCAATATTTCCCAAAAGCGTGGAGCACGTCCCCCAAAGGCATCGACAACACTTGGGATGCGGCGCCGGCGAGGTTGTAGGTCACACTGTCATCGTAAATCTTGTTACTGAGGAATGTTTCGTCGGTCACTCCGGCTTTTTCCTTGATTTTAACCCACGACTCTGCTCCGAAGTTATCGGTAACAAGACCTTGGATAGCTTGGTTAACAAGTCCGTACATTTCGCTGTTGGTTTTTCGTAAAAATAATGATAAAACATCATTCGTGCGACAACCGGCGTCAAAACCTTCAGCTGAGGATTTTCACCAGCTCTACAATGTCGAGTGGTTTTCCAAGAAATCCTTCCACCAACGGGTTTGTTGAAGCCTTACGGTTATCGTTTTCGTCTAATGAAGAGGTCAACATGAAAACCCGCATTTTTTTCAATGCATCCACTGGATAATTCTCCAACAGTTTGTCCAGGAGTTCGAATCCGGTGAGTTCGGGCATGCGTATGTCGAGGAATAGGATATCAGGCAAAGGCTCTTTTCGTTCCAACAGGCCTTTGAGCCAGTCCAAAGCTTCTGGACTGGACAAGTAGGTGATGATGCGTATGTCGGGATCGGTCTCGGCAATCATTTCCGAGCTAATGAAATTGAAAATCTGATCGTCGTCTATCAACAATATCGTTCTCATATATTGGGGTTTTTCATTTCCAGGTTGGGGATCATAATGTGCATGCTTGTCCCTTTGCCCAACTCCGATTCAACTGTTATGGTGCCGCCCAACCGAGACATGATTTCTTTGCAGATATACAGGCCTAGGCCGGTTCCAGTAACTTCGCTGCTGGCTCGGAAAAACATGTCGAATATGCGCTCCACGTTCTGTGGGGCAATGCCGATGCCGTTGTCTGATACATCGATCCGGAACCCACAATCGGTTTGGGTTACATGCACTTTTACAAACGATTTCTCTGCCATCTTGTTCCGGTACTTGACCGAATTGCTGATGACGTTTTTAAGCAAGGTGTTGACGCGGTAACGGTCGGATGTCATGATGGAGTTTCCGTCTACGGTCAACTCGAAAATAAACGCCTTTTCGGCTCCGAATCGCAGGTCATCGAATATCTGTTCGATTAAAGTGCGCAAATCGAACTCCGATACTTGCAGGTTCAGGCGAGCGTTTCGTGAATAATCAAGGATTTCCTGTACGGTTCCGTCCAAGCGGTCAACCGATTCATCGGCCATCTTCAGGTATTTGGAGGCTTGTTCTCCAAGCTTTTCCTTCATGTGTAGGAGTTTGAAGATTCCTTTGATGGATAGCAGGGGTGCACGCAGGTCGTGCGAGATGCTGTAAACGAAATTGTCCAACTCAGCATTGATTTTGCGCAGCTCCTCGTTCTTGTGAACCATCTCCTCCTGGAAACGCATTTCAACGGATATGTCCTTTTGCAGTGCGATGAAGTTTACGTGGTTTCCGTCTTCATCAAAAACCGGTGTGATCTCTAACTGGTTGTGGTAGGGTTCACCCCATTTGTTATAGTTCACAATGGTTACCTCTACGGTTTCCCTTTTGGCGAGCGACCGCGACAGTATTTGACGCACATCGTCGGTCTGGCTATCATATCGCTGGAGAAACTCTTTAGGCTTTCGACCTTTCACTTCATCCAAGGTGTAGCCTGTTGTTTTTGTGAAAGATTCGTTCACCCATTCTATGTTGCCGAAACGGTCGGTGATGATGACACCGCTTTTTGTTTTCGTGGCAATCAGTGAAAGCTTACGTAATTCAATTGCCGCAGCACTGATTTTATCGACCTGTCTGCGGATCAGCATGCTTCGTTGGAAGTTGCCTAATAAGGATATGGCCTGCTGTGCGAATACGTTGAAAATGGCACTGTGCCTGTCGAGCAATGGATTATACAATGCACTACGCGATTTGCTGATGATACCAGCCAAATGAATGGTGTAGTCCAATTCGTAATCATGGTACGTGTACCACAAGGCCTCACGAAAGGGTTCAAATGCCTGATGCTTGCCAAGTATATCGGCATACAGGATGGGCTTTCGCAAATGCGAAGCTTCTTCGGAAACATTTCGGACATGCTGCTTCAGCTCGTTTTCCTCCGAATCAAAGCGGAGTCCTTCTGTGAACAAAAAAGAAACCGGATTTTCCCCGCTTCGTTCAAATAGGACCAGGGAGCCTTCTGTTTCGAAAATATCCACAATGGCATCCGTTGAAAACCGAAGAAATTCTTTTTTGGTTTCCTGCCGCAATGCCCGCGAGCTGTATTGGTGCAAACGCTTATACATCTCCAACTCGTTGTCGAGTCGGTCGCGTATGTTAATAAGCTCCTGCTCTACAGCCGAGAATTTGGTGACTCTCAGCTGTAGATCGCGGTATTCCTTCAGGAGCTTTTCGTATGCGTCTGCGGCGGTTTCCATAACGGACCCGTAGAGGCTGGGTTTAACGGTAAATGACGTACAAAGCAGTGGTGTAGTTGTGGTATTCGTTTTTGCCACCCAATCGGGCGATCTCACCAAAACCATACATACCCAACCAAGGTGGACATTCTCCGTTCACGTAGAAAGGTGTTTGCATCACGTTTACCAATTCCTCCTTCATGATGCGGTTGAAAAGGAAGCGGCCACGCGCCAAACAGTCGGCGTGGAACACCGCAACGGCTTTGCGGCCTTTACTGCGTGCTGTCATATCATTGCTCATTCGGTTCATTTCATCGAAAATCAGTTTCTCATCCCGGGTAGTCAGCCACAATTCGGTTCCTTCCTTGATGGTGGTAGCGTAATACATGTCGTTACCCTCGCGTTTGGTAACAACGCGGAGTAGGTGGTTGTTTCCGTATTCTTTTGCCAGTTCTGGGGAAAGTTTCTCTCCCAATGCGCCCACTGGAATCGTGTCTCCACAAGTTGCCGTTGCGGCCAAACCCAAACGAGTGGTGTATTCTTCCCAGGCCGGTTTGCCATTGAATTCATGTATGATGTGACCAGTTGCTTTGGTAACCACCAATGGTTCACCGATTGCCACAAAGCCGTGTGTGGCTTGTGTATCTATGGTCAATGTGGGGTCGGCAAAGCCGATGGCATACGCTCCATGTTCGGTTACTGTAGTATCAACAGCCTGATAGCTCACCACACCTTTCATGTTATCAGCTGAGGTGGCGCCGAATATGGTTACTTCTGGGCCGAACACTTTTTCAAATGCGGCAATGCAAAGATCGTTGGCTATATCGATACCGGAGGCCAAAAAGTAAATCATGTTGATCGGCTTGCCCGTCTTTTTCATTTCCTCGGCCATTTCCAAGGTTTTCTCATATGAGTTGTGGCCATAGATGCCGTCGCAATTTGCCATTGCGAATTCTGTTCCTTTCACGGCCATTAACGCCATGTCTTTGGTTGATTCGCTAACGCCTTCGCGGCCAATGACTCCGCAGCAGGAGGTGGCTACAATGCGTGCCTTAGGGGCCAGCTTGTGTGCTTCGTCTACAAGTTCTTGGAAATTGTGACCGATGGAAGCATGGAAAATCAGCAGGTCACATTCGCTGATATTGTCGCCCAAGGCGACCTCCATCAGTTCAGCTACTCCACGGCGGGTGTTAACAATACGTGCACTGGAAGAATGAAATGAGAGCATAGAGTTTTGGGTTAAGTTGTTATAGAATAAGTTTTACAAAATAAGCGTTTTAAAGTCGTGCCCTTATACGAACCTCAGTATATTTTGTTTCAAACCATAAAAAACTGAATATCAGGCAATAGTAGAAAATTGTGCACTGTCAGAATATGACAAAAGTCACAATTGGATCGCTTTTGTTTGTGGCGGAACAAGATTACGTACCGGTGGCAGTACCAGTAGCAGTAGCAGTAGGCGGGGCGGCGGTTAGCGGCAACGGATTGCAGGAGGCAGCGGCGGAAGTCTGATAGTTATCTGACCAAGTGTAGCAGTACTAGTAGCAGTAGGCGGGGCGGCGGTAAGCGGTAGCGGATTGCGGGAGGCAGCGGCGGAATACGTCACTTGTTACGTGCCACTTGTTACATGTCACATTAATGCGGCTCAATTGTTTGATAAAAACGGATAAAACCGTCGGCCTATTAATTTTGTTACCATTAGAAAGTCGGGCAATATGACCAAACGAGTTTTCATCATCATATTAACGCTTTTATGTTCTAGACTGATTTCTGCTCAACCCAACTTCCAATGGATCCAAAGCAACCCGGTGGCGGCTCCGCAATTTTATTTCGCCAATTCGCGTGTCGCTACAGGCTCAGGTACTTCTTTTTGGCATGCGCAGCTGGACACTATTGCGGCAAACACCCAGCCATGCGGCTCGTACTCCATCCGTAGGGTGGATGCATCTGGAACCGTATTCAGTCTATTCCAACTCGGCAACAAGGTTGACATTACCGAAATTGAAGAAATCGGTGGCGACGTATTGGTATCCGGCATCTTCTATGACACCTTATCCATCAACGGAGTGTTTTTGGATGCCGACACGTTCAGCTCGGGATTCATCAACAATGTAACATTCATCGCACGCTTAACGGCAACTGGTAATGTGGTGTGGTATCGCAACCTCACCAGCTATGCGCCGTTCGGACTCAATTTGTTTTGCATGGGAATTGCTCCCAATGGCAAAGTGTATTATGGCAGCAACCAGCCTGGCAGTGGAACACGAGTGATTCGATTGAACGGATCAACAGGTTTTCCAACCGATTCTTTTGTGGTGGCAGGAGCCGTAAATGTGAGTGATATTGGATTCGACAACGCAGGTAACCTGTATATTGTTGGCGCAGCAGGCGGACCGCAACTGTTGCAGATTGGAAGCTATTCAATCAACGTGCCATATTCATATGCCATATACATGGCCAAGATACTTCCAGGCAATATCGTGAAGTGGGTGCGGTTTACCCAAGATATCACCTTCCCTCACCCGCAGTTGCTGGTGAATGACGATGGCACCTCGTATGTTGTAGGCGAACTTTTTGCACCCACACAATGGGACAACATATCTCTTGTCGGTGCACAATGGGTGAACGATTTTTACCTCGTGCGAATCGATTCTGCAGGGTTTGCAATGTGGGCGCGCGAATTGTCTTTGCAACAACCTGCCATCACGGGAGACTTCAACCTTTCATTGGGAAGGAATAACGCACTGTTGGAAAACCAACAAGTGACACTGTTTGGCACTGTTAGAGGAACGGTAGATTTTGGTAACGGTGTTTCCACTCCAGCAGCCACTACCTTGCAAACCCATACGGTTTTTGTCACGTTTGATTCAACGGGCACACCTGTATGGACAAAGGCTATACCATCGCTGCAAACCGCAACGGCACCGATTGATGTCGTGTACCAAGACTCTGCTTGGTATTCTACGATTACGATCGGACAAACCAACAATTTTTCCTTAGACAGCTTATCAATCAACACCACCGCACCAATTAACAACCTTCTTAGTCGATTATCGTTTTTGCCGGTAGTTTCAACATCGGTTTATGATAATGGGACAACAGAAATGCTCCCTTATCCCAACCCCACCACCGATGAAATTTTTCTCCCTGGATTAGATGCGCATCGTTTGGAAGTCATTGCAGCAAACGGAAAGGAAATAACCGTAACATTCCTACGAACTGCTGATGGAGTTAAGGTGTTTGTGCAACAACTGGCTGCAGGCTTTTATATAGGATTGGCTTATGACCGAGATAACAAAAGAACGCCTTTCCGTTTCCAGGTGGTGAGGTGATTCGCTAACCCAAATCGATTTTTCATAGGCACATGAGTTAACTGCAATTTAACTTATAACGCACGGCAACTTAAAATTGCCCTGATACCTTGGCGCCCAATATGACTAATCTGGCCCCGAGGAAAATTGTTATTTTGGATGAGGACAAAGATCCTGTATCCTATATGGAAGGATTGGGAGATTTGGATTCATCGTTTCCATCTATGGAGTTGATTATTGACAAGCCAGCGTACAACGCCTACTTGAATCGCGAGCGCATAGATTTTCCGAAGAAGGAGTTCGAGGTGTTGATGCTTTTGGCATCCAACCCTAGGAAGGTTTTTAAACGGGATGAGATTCTTCGTACCATATGGGGAAAGAACTATCGGCCACAAGATTCCCGTTCATTGGATGTGCACATACGTATGCTGAGACGCAAACTGGGGGATAGCTTCATTACTACCATTCGCGGAGTAGGATACAAGCTGGAAAGGTGATAAGTTTCAGGATAAATATGGCTTTTTTAAAAATTAACAATTCGCTTGTGACATGCATGTTTTTTTTTGCAATACCTTTTTTTTCTTTTTCTCAAAGTCCAGGTCTTAAAGGGCTGGTGGTTGAGCGCTATTATGTTTCAGATACGCTTGACTCGTCTGTTTCATTAATGCCAAACCTGCCCGAGGGCTCTGTTACTTATAGGATTTTTGTCGACATGGAAAAAGGTTATCGTTTTCAAGCGGTTTTTGGAAGCGATGGCCATCCGATGAAGATTGCAACCACTACATCCTTTTACAATCATCCTGTACACGGTAACAATCTGGGCAACCTGATATATGATGCCACGTTGTCTTCTTCCACCGTAATGTTGGATAGTTGGATCAGCGTCGGCGCCGCATCCACCGTGCACCTAGGCATCATGAAAGCCGATGACGATTCTGTTGGAAATATTGTAAACAAAAGGCTTGCACTTTACAATACGGATTCTTCTGCAGGCATACCATTAACAATAAGAGATGGGTTGAAACGTATCCTTTTAGGAACCGAAATGCCCCGCGTAACAGCACTTAACATCGACTCTTTTTTATATGAACTTAAAAATCCAACATCCATAGCTACGGGATATTCTTTTGTAACGGAAAATGGTTCATGGGCATGCATTGGCGGTTCGTCGAATGAAACAGAATCGGGTAACCGCGTATTGATCGGACAATTCACCACTTCGGGAGATTTTTCTTTTTCGCTGAATCTGCAGCTTGGCAAACCGGGAGGCGGATATGAACAATATGTGGCCGATAAGCCTTTTGGAAGCCAGAGGACAAACGCCTCATTGAAATATTCGTCGCGCTGATTTAAGGCGATGTTAACAATCAAATCACATTTTTGGGTATTTCATAAAACATCCTGATAGGGTGATGATAATATTTAGGTAAAGAAATCTTCAAATCCAATTAGTGGCTTTGGTAGAATTTCGCATCAAAATATAATAACTGATCAATCATGAAAAAACTTCTATCTGTATTGTTTATTGCATCTACCATGTTTGGTATTTCAAAGTCCTCTTTTGCTCAAGGTTTGGAGGGAATAGTGGTCGAAAAATATTACATATCAAATGCGAATGATGCTACAGTAAATAGCATTGGGGGTGTTTTGCCTGTTGGATCTGTGACCTACCGCATTTTTGCCGATTTGGCTCCAGGCTATCAGTTCCAAGCGGTTTATGGAGATGCCAACCATGAATTACGATTGGAAACTTCCACGCTTTTTTTCAATAATGAAGACCGTGGCGCTCCATTTCCAACGTTCAGCAAGAATTTTTGTGATGATAATACCGTGATGCTTGATTCATGGATATCTGTAGGTGCGGCATGTGCCAGCAACTATGGTGTATTGAAAGTGAATGACGATGGTGTTGCAACGGTTGTCAACAATGATGGTGTTCTTCAAAACAATGATCCGTTGATGGGCGTTCCATTGACCCAGCAAGACGGCTTCATTGCAGGAACGCCACAGCCAGTCACAGCTGTGAATGTAACCGCATTGGAAACCATGTTGGATGCCCAAAACGATGGCACAAATGGTCCGTTATTCAGCACAAATAATGGCTCATGGGCTTCTTTGAATGGCTCAACTGGAGTCGATCCGTTACTGAACCATGTATTATTGGCTCAAATAACCACTGACGGAACCTTCTCCTTCAAATTAAATCTGCAAATACGCAACGCTACTACTTTACAAGTTGAAAACTATGTAGCTCAGAACCCTATTGGAAATGAACTCCTCGAACCAACTCTTACATATTCATCCACCGGGTCATCGATTACGAACATTGTGAATCAACCGCGCTTGAATATATATCCGAACCCTGCAACCGACTTGCTATGGCTTGAATTACGCAATACCGATGAGGCTGAATATTTTATCAACGACCTCACTGGTAACATTGTTGCTTCCGGCGAAATCGCAAGTGGAAATACATCGGTGGATATTTCCGAATTAGCTCAAGGTAGCTACTTCATCAGGTTATCTAACAGCACCGCTGTTAGTAAGTTCATCAAACTCTGAGGCCAGAATAAAATCCCCTAAGTACCGTCATGAAAAGGCTATTATTATTGATCTGTTTTTGTTTCATAGGCGGGATAGCTTTGTCACAGGGAATAGTTAGGGGTAAAATAACCGATGAAACCGGACAAACCGTAATTGGAGCCACAGTAGTTTTGAAATCGAATCCTGGAGTCGGAACAGTAACCGATTTTGATGGAAATTACAATCTGAAAATAACAGACCCCTCTCCTCAGGTGCTGGTGGTTTCGTTCATCGGGTATCAAAAAATTGAAGAGTCTGTAAATCCGCTCGGAAATGCTATCGTGATTCGTAATTTCAGTCTGATTCCACAATCACAGGAAATCATCGGAGTTGAAATCACCGCTAAAGCCAGTCGCGAGCATGATTCCTATATGGAGAAGATGAAAATCAATTCGGCCACAACGATTGATTACATCTCATCTGAAACCATAAAAAAGACGGGTGACTCACAGGTTTCAAGCGCCGTAGCTCGTGTACCTGGTGTTTCCTCTTCAAGCAACGGTATTATTACCGTTCGGGGTATAGGCGATCGCTACATTAAAACCACACTTAATGGTTCTGTTATACCTACACTGGATCCCTTTACGAACAATATTCGATTGGATCTTTTCCCAACCAGCTTGGTTGATAATGTTACATTGGCTAAAACACTTAAATCTGATTTGCCTGGAGATTGGGCAGGGGCTTATCTATCTGTTCTTACCAAGGACTATCCGGATCAACTTACATTGAGCCTGGAAACAACACTTGGATACAACAGCCAAAGCACCTTTAAAAATGTATTAGCAAGCGACCGAAGTACAACGGATTGGTTAGGCTATGATAATGGCTTTCGCGATTATGATCATGAATCATATGTATCACCTCGTCCAGATCCTACTTTATATGAGGAGCTTGTTGCTTTGGGTTTGGGACCATACTACGCATCTTTGGGAATCACCTCTCCATGGTCGCCGGGTTCTTCGGCTGGAGAAACCTATTTCAATTTGGGACTCATTCAATTGGGACTATTGGCGCCAGCATTGATCAATGACGTAAATGCAGTGGCAGATGCCCGCGACAATTACTTCAATGGACCTTACCAAAACCAGGCGTTTCAAATAATAAACACACCAGCTGTTAAATCCGCGCAAGCGCTTCCAAACAATTGGGCAAATTATTACAAGCGCGCTCCAATGGATTTCAGTCAGTCTTTTTCAGTGGGCAATCAAATCAGTCTTTTTGGAAAACCGCTCGGATTCATGAGCGGATTCAGGATTTATGGAAGCACAAGATTTGATCCTTCTTCCATTGTAAGCCGAGTCACAACAGTAGGAACAGGAGGTTACACGGTAAAGTCTGCACTCTCACAAGAAGCTAGTGTTTTCAGCAACGGCTGGAGCGCTTTGGCAAATTTGGCATACAAGCCAGCAAACAACCACAGTGTTTCATTCCTGTTTATGCCCAACATGACAGGTGCCAATAGGCTACGAAACTCACAAACCACAGTTGGACTTGACGGACTTTTCCCATTGAATGTTTCTCAATTCTATGAGGAGCGAAAACAATTCGTCTACCAGTTCAAATACGAGGGGTTCATTCCTTCTTGGAAAACCAAGATAGAAGCTAATTCATCTTTCACCGATGGAAGCTCCAATGCTCCCGATTTCAAGACCTTTACATATTACAAGAAGCAGGACGGATACCAGGTTGATCTTACTGAGTCTGGAACATTCCGTTATTTCAGGAACCTAGATGAAGATATATTCGATTCACAGTTATCAGCTGAATTACCAATAGGGGAAAAGCCTGGATTGTCAAGGAAACTCAAATTGGGAGGTTCGTATACCCGGAATGATAGGTCGTATCGGCAATACAACTACGAGGTCAAGTATGACAATACCACCAACAATTTTTCCCTTCCTGATAACGATGTCGCTGCGTTTCTAGACATATCATCGTTCGGATTCAGCCAAAACAACCTGGGACTGCTGATTCTAGACCGGTATTATCAACGCAATGAAAACCCCGCCGACCGGACTTTCGGATTTTACAATGTGTATTCTGGATATACAATGGCAGATTACTCTATATCCACAAAGCTTCGCATTACCGGCGGCCTTCGTATGGAACAGGCAAATATTTTTACTGATGTGTTTATTTATGATAGTCTTGGGTATGCGCCCAATGACCCAAGAAGGCAATATCCCGGAGAGATTTTCCTTGCCAATCCAGGTAAGCTTAACGAACGCAGCATCCTGCCGTCTGTTGGCATGATTTATAAGCTAAATGCATTTGATGATCCGGAAGTTTTCAACTTACGTTTGAATTACAGTCATTCCGTAGCCCGTCCTAGCATACGCGAGCTTTCAGACATTGTGGTTTATGACTATGAGTTGCAGGATTTCGTATTTGGAAACTCGGCATTGAAAATGGTTCAAATAGACAATTATGATTTGAGAGTTGAGAAATACTTGCAATCAGGTAACAATTGGTCTGTGAGCGTATTTTATAAGAATTTCAAAAACCATATTGAGCTGCTCAATACCAATCAAGGTTACACATGGCAAAACGTAGACAATAGCTATTCGGCAGGAATTGAATTGGAAGCCAAAAGAAAAGTATCCAAAAAGCTGGAGGCTCTTGCGAATTTGACCTTGGTAAAGTCTCAAACAGAATATGTATTGTCGAGATTGGAAGTTGTGAATGGCATCAAGACATTTATTCCGGAAGACACGGTTAGTCGTTCAATGTTTGGGCAGGCGCCCTATGTATTCAATGCGATTCTGAACTACCGGTTAGATAGTTTGGCTCTTGACCTTTCTGTAAGTTACAATATCCAAGGACGAAAATTGGTGATTACTTCTGCCGACGGAACCCCCGACATTTTTGAAATGCCAAGGCATATGGTTGACTTCAAAGCAAACAAGAGGTTTGGTAATCATATCAGTTTGAGTTTACGTATACAGAACATACTCAATCAGTCTACCAAAAGAACGTATTTCGGAGATGGTTATGAGCAAGATTACGACGCCTATAGATTTGGCACCACATATCTATTGGGACTTTCTTATAAATTATGATTTAAGGAAATGGGAATCAAATTCAATATATGGACTATGCTCTTATTGGTCATTTGGCCAATTTTTTCCAATGCACAAATCACTAACATTTCAGTTGAGAAGTACTATGTTGCTGATGCCAATGACGCTACTGATACGTTGGGAAATATAGCTCTGTCTCCTGGTACTGCTACCTACCGCATTTTTGTTGAACTAGCTTCAGGCTCCAAGCTGAAATCCGTTTATGGCGATTCAAACCACCCATTGGTTATACAGAGCACAGAGCCTTTTTATAACAACATAGATCGACCAAATGCCGTCTTCGGTTATCAAATGAATAAGAACTGGTTCGATGATAATGCAACCATAGCATTAGATAGTTGGTTGACTTTGGGAGTAGGTGCATTCCAATCTACCACTCAATACATGGGTGTAATGAAACCCGAAGACAATGACGGATCTTTTGTAGGAGGTTCTAACAACCTAGGTGGAACTGCACAGATACCAGGTGGGTTATTGATAAATAACGACCCAACGATTGGGCTTTCATTGACCACAGCCGATGGACTGGTTGCCACAACAACTACACTCGGACAGTGGTTTGATTTGGGATTTCGTGATTTGTCGGGAGCAGATACAACCATATTTGGTGTGTTGAACACGGGTAGCTCCTTTGTAAATTATTCATGCAAACTGCAACAGAACAACGGTGTGCTTCCAGTCTTGGGTAACAAAGTGATGGTCGGTCAAATCACAACCAAGGGAGAATTGAGCTTCAAACTTAATGTGGAAGTTGAATTACCCGATGGTACAACGATAAAATACGTAGCGGACAATACCTCTATACAGCCGAATGAAGTATTGAGTCCGTTTCTTACTTATCCACCATTATGTGGTTGTAAGGATCCGATGTATCTAGAGTATAGTCCGTCATACGCCTGTAACATTCAGGATTCATGCCAAACACTGATTCGGTTCGGATGCATGGATACCACTGCATGCAATTACGACCCGGATGCCAATTTCAACATCCAAACATTGTGCTGTTACCCTGGATATTGCAATGACCGAGATTTATCATTGGTTTGTCCGGGTCTTGCAAATGGTAAAATAGGAATCATATCGACATATCCAAATCCGGCTAATACCGAAGTAACGGTGGAGTGGAACTTTGAAAAGGATGCGGAAGAGGTTCAACTTATTTTGACGGATGCCTACGGTAAGCAAATCAAATCGCAGCGCGTCTCATCAACAATCGATAAGGCCACGATATCACTTCTAGGAGTGCCTTCCGGAATATATCTGGTGCGATTGATTTCTAGCTCTACAGTGTCATCAACTCATATCATAGTGGAATAAACTCGAACAGCATGAAAAATCCTCACATACTACAAGCAGACCGGTTTACAGCTGCGGTTATACTGGTGCTTATGTTTTTGGTTGTATTGGCGACCTCCTCATGTGGTGAAGAAGAAACGGCAGTACCTGCAAGACCTGAAACATCAACCATGGTAGACGTGGATGGGAATGTGTATATAACAGTAAAAATTGGAGACCAATGGTGGATGGCAGAAAACCTAAAGGTAACTCACTTTCGCAATGGAGATCCTATCAGTAATATTACTGATGCTCAGCAATGGGCTAGTACTCAATCTTCGGCCTATTGCGTCTTTGAAGGAAATAACTCCGCTCCTGGTTTGCTTTACAACGGACATGCTGTGGCAGCAACACAACAATTAGCCCCTCAAGGATGGAGGATTCCTACCGATGATGATTGGAAAAAACTTGAACGCCATCTGGACATGTCTGATGTTGATGCAAGCTCATGGAGGGGAACCACACAAGGGGATCAATTAAAAGAATTGGGAACGGTTTCATGGACAAGGTTTGATGATGTATGGGGTACTAACGAGTCTGGATTTACCGCCAAAGCTGGAGGCTGTCGAATGCCGACAGGGACATGGGGTGCGCCTGGCCTTTTTGCTACGGGATTTTGGTGGACCTCCACCGAAAAGCAAACCGGCAAGCTTTGGTACAGGCACTTGGATTACAAACGAAGCGATGTTTTCAGGCAGTACGGCAGTTCAAATTATGGTTTCAGCATTCGCTGTGTCAAGGAATAACCCTATACGATGATTTTGTGATATCCCATGTACACCCATGGGATTTTTGTTTTTTAAGCTAAGGCAATCCAGATAATATACATTTAACATTTTGAAGCACTGAATATAAAGATTCTATAAAACCATCAGTGAAATCAGGAAACAGTGGATTTGGATTTTTGCCTCCGTTAAACCTATAACTAATTATCATAACTAACCAAAACCCTTAAACAAATGAAAAAGAATTTGACAAAGGCCGTTTTCACTGCAGCTCTTACAATAGCTGCAAGTGCGACTATGGCACAAACCAATCTTGGTGCAGATTGCGGCTGTCCTGCAGTTTCCGCACGTACCACAGTTTTGATGTCTACCTTGGCTGATAACAGCGGTGGCTCAACCGATGGTAACCTTACTGCTGCCAACACTACGCTTACCTGCGACAAGGTGTATGTTTTAGACAAGAAGATCTTTGTACCCGATGGCAAATCAATTACCATCCAGCCAGGAACCCTGATTAAGGGTGACACAGCGGCTACCACCAACAACGCTACAGCTTTGGTTGTTTCTCGCGGAGGTAAAATTTTCGCTGCCGGTACCGAAAGCTGCCCTATTGTGTTCACTTCCATTTTAGATCCAATGGATGGATCCTATGGCGTGGTTAACACGCAAAAATGGGGGGGTGTTGTATTGTTGGGCAAAGGAATTAACAACTTGGCTTCCGGTCAAACACTTTATGTAAGTCCTGGAGTAGGACGTATTGAAGGATTCTCAAGTGCTGATCCACGCGCATATCATGGTGAAGCTCCCGGGGTTGCAGACAATACTGATAATAGCGGTATAATGAAGTATGTATCTATTCGTCATTGCGGAGCAACTATCGCACCAAATAACGAATTGAATGGCTTGACCATGGGTTCTGTTGGTAGTGGAACAACGCTTTCACACATTGAAATCGTAGCTTCTTCTGATGATGGTTTCGAATTTTTTGGAGGTGCCGTTAATTTAAAGCATGGCGTGGTTCTGTTCAATGAAGACGATGGCTTTGATTGGGATGAGAATTGGGTTGGTAAAGGTCAATTCTGGTTCCTAGTAAAGAATCCTGGTGCATCCGATAATGGATTCGAGTGTGATGGTGATGATGGCACCCAGTCAGTTGGTGCTTGGTCACATCCTATCATTTACAACGCCACTTGCATCGGTGATGACACGGACGCAGGTATCGAAGCTAAAGAACGCACAGAAGGTGAAATCTACAATTCAATTTTCGCCAACTATGCGCAAGGCTTCAACGTTTATAATGTACGCGCTACAGATGCTTACCAAAACTGGAATGCAGGTTCATTGAAAGTAAACAACTGCACATTTATCAGCAATGTAGCAGGGTTTACAGTGCAAACCACAGGAAGTGTAATCACGCCTGCCACTGGTGCCGATTTGACCAAATTCCAAACCGATGGAAACGTGGTTGATACTACATTGGCTGGTTTCGATTTCGCGTATGTTATGAACTCTTCAACAAATGCAGTTACTGATCAGTACGATGCAGTTCCAAATCCAACAGTAGCTTCTACAATTACTGCTCCAACAGATGGCTTTTTCACTCCTGTGAATTACCGTGGTGCGTTCGGTGGTAATCAGGCTTGGATGAACAATTGGTCATATGTAGCCTTCATTGATGCAGCAAACGGACTTGTACCATGCCCAACCGACCTGAACGGTGACGGTATCACCAAGGTGGAGGACTTCTTGATCCTTCTCGGACAGTTTAACGCTTCTTGCGACTAAGAGCGTAGCCTAATTATATAACCCTTAAACTAATAGGAAAAATGAAAAAGTTTCTAATGGCCGCGCTTTGCTCTGTAGCGAGCACCGTGGCACTTGCCCAAATCGACAGCGTCTTTGTCGAGAAATTCTATGTATCCAACGCCGCAGACGCCGCAGGTAGCGTTGGAGCCCTTCCTGTAGGATCGGTAACCTGGAGGTTTTATGTTGACCTCGCACCAGGCCATGAACTACAAGCCGTTTATGGAAACTCAGCTCACCAGCTACGTTTCCAAACCACCACCGGTTTCTTCAACAATGAAGACCGCGGCGCCACCACTGCTAACGCCATCGGCGCTTCTTTCCTGCCAAGCAACACCGTTTATCTGGACTCTTACATCTCTGTAGGAGCTGTAGGTTCGAACCGTTTGGGCGTACCAAAGGTTGAGGATAACTCCACCAATAACATCGCCTTCACATTGCTGCAGAACAATACGCCTTCAATCGGATTCCCACTGACTTCGCGTGACGGAGCTCTTGCTACTACTTCCGTTGTAGATGCAGTAACAGCCGTTAACATTTCAACAGAACTTGCCGTGTTCGACAACGTGAGCAATGCTGGTAACTTGTTCCAGACTACCAATGGTTCTTGGGCTAACTTGAATGGATCTGAAGGTCCTAACGCTACCAACAGGGTTTTGATTGCACAGATCACATCAGACGGTATATTGACCTATGCATTGAACGTTCAGGTTCGTAATACTACTACCCTTCAAGTTTACAACTATGTGGCTTCAAACCCTGGTGCCGGTGAAGTAACCATCGCCGGTTTGACAGGAACATTGAATCAGCCTAACACACTTCCAACAGTTAGTTTGACTTCTCCAACAAATGGTGCGTCTTTCTTCGTAGGTAATAGCGTTACTATTTCGGCCAATGCTGCTGACGCAGACGGTTCGGTAAGCCAAGTTGAGTTTCTGGTTGACGGAACAGTGGTTAACACCGATAACGCTGCTCCTTACACTTACGCTTGGACCGCAACTTCTGGCAACCATGCCATCACCGCAAGGGCTACTGACAATGCAGGTGGTCAAACCACATCTTCTGCTGTTAATATCACCGTAGGTGTTGTTGTTCCTCCAACTGTCAGCATCACTGCTCCAGCAAACGGTTCCACTTTTGTATTAAGTGCTACTCCTGTAACGATCTCAGCCAATGCCGCTGATGCCGATGGAACGGTTTCCCAAGTAGAGTTCTTTGTTGATGGTACCTCTGTTGGTGTTGACAACGCATCTCCATACTCTGTAAACTGGACTGCCACCATTGGTAACAAGACCCTGACAGCAGTTGCTACCGATAACAACAATGCTACTGCTACTTCCGCCTCCGTAAACATTTCGGTTTTCGATTCTGCCAGCGCATATGTAGTAGTTTCTGAAGTTGCCAACTGCGCTAATAGCACATTCTGTCTTCCAATCCAGGCATTGGCACCTGTTAACGATGTTATCGGTTATGACATCGTAGTGAATTTCGATAGTACAGAAGTGGTACCAACCGGTTTGGTAACCGTTGCTAGCAACCTGATCAACCCTGTTTATACCAATGTTGCTTACTCCATTGGCACATCATCCATGAACATTTCTGTATTCTTGAACGGCTCTGCTCCTGCAAATGCCGAATTCAATGGTACCGGTCGTTTGCTTTGCGTGGAGTTTGCCAAGACTTCAGGTTTCGCTGCAGTTGACACATCTTCTTTCTCTGCAACCTTGCAGGAGAGTTATTTCAATGGTGTTGCTCCCAAAGTTGTTAGTCCTGGTACATACCGCACCACCCAAAGTGGATTGTTCACCAGCACTCTTCGTTTCTGGTCCGATAATAGTGTAATGCCATACAATAGTGCTAATACCAGTCAATACCTTGTAACTAACATCTACGGAAACAATGGTTCCTGCAATTCCCTGTCATCGACCGCTGTTCAACCAAACACTGGTGGTACTTTCACTTACGACATTGCAAACGGAGCCAAATTGGATATCCGTCGCGATATTGCCAACACCACAAGCGTACAATCGGTTGTAAACGGTTTCGATGCCTTCTTGACCCGTCGCGTTTTGATCAACGACCCATCATTCATCCCATCAGTATATCAAATCGTTGCCATGGATGTGAACACCGACGGTGTGATCTCAGCGGGTGACCTTTCACAAATAAACCAACGCGCGGTATTGGCCCTTGGTGAGTTCCGCCAGGATTGGAACTATACTGCTGGAGGTGTATCCAATGGCCAAGCTTCAAAAGATTGGTTGTTCATTGACGGTACTACCCTTTCCACAAATGCAGCTTACCAGATTTCCGCAACATATCCATTGAGCGATGGTATCGGTTACAGCAAAAACAATGTTCCAAACGTATCTTTCTGTCAAAACGTACCTTCACTCAGCAGCAACGGATGTACCAGCTTCGGATTGGAGACCTATACGGGAATCCTGTTGGGAGATGTCAACGGAAACTACGCTACCGCATCAGCTAGCGCTACCATCCGTAACGGAGGCAGCAAGCTTCTATTCGATTTGGAGAACGCCAAAGTAAATGGCAACAACATCGACGTTCCAGTTTTGGTTCGCACAGATGAAGCCGTTAACTCGGTTGACTTCAGCATGAACTACAACAGCAACAAGGTTTCCTTCAATACCGTTGTTAACAATGGTAACAACATGGAGATGGTTGTTGGAAATACGGATGCATTGCGCGTTACTTCCAACAGCCTTGATCCATACAACACTGCTGCTCCTGTGGTATATGTTCGTTTCAACGGTTCTGAATTAACGGCTGACGATCTTTCCAACGTTGAAGCTTACATCAACGGAGAGCGTGTAACTGCTGAAATCGGAACTGGTGCAAACACTCAACCGATGACAGTAAGTGTATACCCAAATCCAGCTAGCAACGTCATCAACATTGTAGCCTCTGAAGATGCTTCATATGTATTGACCGATGTACAAGGCAAGGTTATTGCTGCCGGCACTGCTGTTAATGCATATGAGAACATCCGCATTTCAACTGACATGATGGCCAACGGCGTATATGTGTTGAAGGTTTATAATAGTGGTTCTGTTAACGTGAGCAAGATCTCCGTTAAGAAGTAATTTTTCTTCTTTTGAACAAAAGGGGGCGGAATTATCCGCCCCCTTTTGTTTAACATAAACCCATCTTCAGGATAACAAAACCTTTACCAATTCTTAAAATCCTAGGAAATGTAATGTGGGTCTGAATATTTATTTTTGAACTCTAATAGAAGCCTTATGAAAAAACACTTAGCCGTCTTTACCCTGATTTTGGCTTTTTGCCATATCCAAGTAAAGTCACAGGAAATTCAGCCCTCCCTTTTGACTATTGACCAGTTTGATACGGTGTTTTTTGATCTTTCAGCGGCTACAGTGGTTGGGAATACTGTTGAATTTCCGGTTTATTATCGGTCAGACGATCAAGTTGTTGCTCTAGACTTCAATTTCAAATACAATCATAATAAATTGGATTATGATACAATTGTAAAAACGGCTAACTACCTGGATGTGTTGTCTTTTTACAACACTAACGATTCAACTGTCCGACTCACTTCTTATACCAACACACTATTTTATCCCAATGATAGTATTCTTTTCAAAGTAAAGTTTACGGTATTGCAACCTGGGCCCTTGTGTAACGGAGATATCTATGCTGTGAACTCCTTGTTGAATGGGGATGTTTGTACTAGTGGTATTATTGATTGTACAAGTGGATTAAATGAGACGGAATGGTTTAACAAGGTAACCTTGTTTCCTAATCCAGCATGTTCATTTGTGGAAGTGTCGGGATTACCTAACGGCTCTAGTTACCAATTGTATGATGCTGTAGGCGGGAAAGTTCATCCTCTTTCCGAAATAAAAAACAGCTCAGGCGGCAGCATTTTGGATTTGAGTGGGTTGCCATCCGGGGTTTATAATTTGGTGTTACGAAAAGGAAATGACACCGGACGATTGCCTATCATTAAGGTAGACTGATTCGATCATCTGCTCATTCTTTGGTCAAAGACCAAGGTGGTTTTTAAAAATATTATTTTGGCAATAAGGACGCCTTCGGCGTTTTTGTTGCATAATTATATAATGATGCCGGTCCGAATAAAAAAATGGATCACTCCCTTTTTGATTATTGCTTGTCAAGTCTCAAGCGGATTTGCATTTTCACCTAACGGCGATTCCCTTCGGTTGGATATCAATGACGCTTATTTTTCAGGATCCTATGTTGAAATACCTGTAACCATTTTCTCCTTCGGTAATGTGTTTGCAGTTGACTTTGCATTTCGATATGATTTCAACAGGTTGGTTTTTGATGATGTGGTGAATGCTATGCCCGGATTGCAGTATTTGTATTATCAAAACCCAATCGATTCAATTTGGCGCTTTACCTCCTACCTGCCAAATGGTTTTCAATTTGGGACATCTGTTTGTCACCTACGGTTTCTGACCCTATCCAATGAAGCTTGTGCATATGATTTTACCGTACCAGAGGGTTATATCAACGGTGACTCCTGTGTAATGGAAATTCAAGGATGTATGGATAACCTAGGTTTGACAAATTTGGATGTGAAAGATTTGACAATTCCGTATCCTAATCCGTTTTCCGATCAATTATTCTTAGAATCAAAGACGGAAAAACTTGTACATATTTTCGACTGCAATGGGGTATTGATTCTAAAAACTAAGTCGGGCGAACCGATTCATACAGGCTCTTGGCCTGTAGGTATGTATTATGTCAAAATTTTTGATCGCCAATTCCATCACTCATTCAAAATGCTCAAGCAGTCACCTTAACCTTTTCCTAAAATACGGATAGTGTTGGTTTAATCTGTTCGGGATTACTTGCAGGGTATTAAACCCATAAGATCATGAAGAATTTATTTAAAAACGTGGTGTTGTCCGCCTCCTTGCTTGCGGCTGTCCCATCATTTGCTCAAAACCCAGTCGACCTAAGGTTTATTGGTCGGTTTTATACAGGCACATTCGATCAAGGTGCTACAGAGATAGCCACCTATGACCCCGTTTCCCAACGCCTGTTTTCGGTTAATGGCAGTAATGGAAACATCGATATCATCAACCTTGCTGATCCTTCTTCACCTGTGCTAATAAACTCCATAAGCTTGATTAATTACGGAGGGAAAGCCAACAGCATTGATTTCAAAAATGGAGTTTTAGCGGCCGCTGTTGAAGGCATAGTCAAGACCGACAATGGCAAGGTCATATTTTTCGATGCAAATGGCAATTATTTAAATCAGGTTACAGTTGGTGCGCTGCCTGATATGTTAACATTTACGCCCAATGGCAGAAAGTTGGTAGTGGCTTGTGAAGGGGAGCCCAGTGCCGATTATTCCATCGATCCAATTGGGATAGTTGCTATTATTGATTCGGTACAACAAATTTCAACGCTCAACCAAACACACGTTACCTTGTTGGATTTTTCAGCATATAACACAACCGGAGTTTCTGGAGTAAGGGCATTTGGACCAAATGCCAGCTTTGCTCAGGATATGGAGCCCGAGTATGTTGCGGTTTCCAAGAATAGCCAAAAGGCATGGGTTACATTACAAGAGAACAATGCCATGGCGGAAGTAAATCTCGCCACCAAACGAATCGCGAGGGTTTGGCCGCTAGGTTTCAAAGACCATAATGTGGCAGGCAACGGAATGGATGCATCCGACCGTTCGGGATCTGTTTTGATCAACACTTGGCCAGTAAAAGGAATGTATCAACCCGATGCAGCTGTCTCCTACAATTATTTGGGTCAGCCATTCATCGTAACTGCCAACGAAGGAGATGCACGCGAATACACCACATTTGTTGAGGCGGCTCGGATGAATTCCATTACTCTGGACTCTGTTACTTTCCCCAATCGTGCAACCTTGAGAACCGATGCACAATTGGGTCGCCTGAATATTTCCAAATCCATGGGCGACACCGATGGAGATGGTGATTACGATGAATTGTACAGTTTCGGCGCAAGGTCGTTTTCTATTTGGAATGCAGCTGGACAGCTTGTGTTCGACAGTGGCGATATGATTGAGCAATATACAGCCGCATTGTATCCCACGCGCTTCAACGCATCCAACAGCAACAATACGTTTAAAAACCGTAGTGATGACAAAGGTCCTGAGCCCGAAGGTTTGACCTTGGCTAGGATTCTTGGTCGCACCTATTTGTTTCTTGGATTGGAACGTATCGGTGGGGTCATGACTTTCGATATTACCGATCCTTATGCTCCTGTGTTTGTTGATTATATCAATACCCGTGATTTCGCCATAAACCCTGCCGCTGCTTATCCTGCTGATTTGGGTCCCGAGGGCTTATTGTTTATACCGGCAGCCGATAGTCCCAATGGCAAAAACCTGCTCTTGGTTTCCAATGAAATCAGTGGCTCGATTTCCATATACGAAACCGACTATTCATGCGGTAACCTATTGGTTAGCGTTTGTAATAATGGTGTAACTGAGTGTATCAATCAAACCCAACTCACCAATTACTTGGCAAGTGGAGCTACTTTGGGTTCATGTGCATCATCTGCACGTGTATCCGAAGAGCAAGTGTCAATGCTGTCAGTAGCACCTAATCCAGCAGGTGATTATATAAATGTGCGAATGTTGAATTCCGATATAAAATCTGACCGATTGATGGTCATCGATATCGCAGGCCGTGTAGTGAAGGAGATTCAGGGATTGGATTTATCGGCAAACCAAAACCAGCGCGTAAGCCTAACGGATATGAATGTTGGATTGTATCAAGTTGTAGTCATGCAATCGGATGGCACCATGCACTCCACCAAGGTTGCGGTTAGCAGATAAAAACGCTCACCTTTTTCAAAATCAAGGCCGCAGGAAGTATTCTTGCGGCCTTTTTTCATTAGGATTTGGAAATCGGATTAAAATATCGTAATATTGCGATAAATAAAATCCATGGGCGCCACCAAAACCGAAGATTACAACGAAAAGACTTTACGGGTAGCCGCCTTGTTTCAAGCCTTGGCCCATCCTGCCCGAATAGCCATTATTGAACAGTTGGCCAAGTCCGACACCTGTCAGTGCGGCGAGTTGGTGAGCGAATTGCCACTGGCACAATCCACCGTTTCGCAACACCTTAAAGCCATGGGAAACGCCGGTGTCATTACCGGTACCGTTGAAGGAACCGCGACCTGTTACTGCATCGACCGAAAATCGATTCGACAATTAATGGCTTTCCTTGACAAGGTTTCAGGACAGCTGGAGCGACAAGACCAAAAATGTTGTTAAAACCAAAACCATGATACTATCTGAATTCAAAAAAGCACTGGCATTAACCACGCACCCGGTTATCTTGCATCTGGATGGCAATCCCATTCCCGCACATTACCACATCACCGAGGCGGGACACAAAACCAAAACGTTTGTCGATTGTGGCGGAACCTTGCGCAAAGAAGAGCGGATCACATTCCAAGTATGGGTGGCCCAGGACTTTGATCATCGACTTACTTCAGAAAAATTATTATCCATCATTGAAAGCTACGAATCGAATATCCTGAAGGCGGATTTGGAGGTGGAATTCGAATACCAGCAATCCACCATCGGAATTTTCGGGCTTGCATTCGATGGACGGTACTTTCATCTCCAACCATTACAAACAGATTGCTTGGCACCCAACAGCTGCGGCATCCCGGAAACGAAAACCAAAATCGCTTTGGCTGATTTGGGAGGATCAAGTTCCTGTTGCACACCAGGCGGAGGCTGCTGCTGATTCGTATGAAACCAAGGCTTAAGTTCCTCGACCGCTACCTTACGCTCTGGATTTTCCTCGCCATGGCGCTAGGAGTATTGTTGGGCTATCTTTTTCCTGGTATTCACGCCATCAGCGAAAGCGTAACCGTGGGAACCACCAACATACCGTTGGCGGCGGGGTTGATCCTAATGATGTTCCCACCTTTGGCCAAGGTCGACTATTCGCTGCTTCCTGCTGCTTTCCGCGACAGCAAAACCATGTGGCTTTCCATTTTACTTAACTGGGTGGCGGGGCCCCTGCTGATGTTCGTGTTGGCTGTTGTGTTCCTGCACGACCAACCTGGCTATATGTCGGGACTGATTCTGATTGGCATCGCACGCTGTATTGCCATGGTGATTGTTTGGAATGACTTGGCAGGAGGCAACCGCGAGCAGGGTGCCATGTTGGTGGCCATGAACAGTCTGTTCCAAATCCTTACCTATAGTGCATATGCATGGTTTTTCTTGAATGTGGTTCCGCCATGGTTGGGCATGCAATCCATCGACATACAAGTGTCCGTTTCCGATATCGCCATTAGCGTCCTCATTTATCTAGGCATTCCTTTTGCAATGGGTTACTTGGTGCGTAAGACTTTGATAGCACGAAAGGGAATCGAATGGTACAACCGTGTATTAGTACCCACCATTTCACCCATCACTCTGTACGCTTTATTGTTCACCATCGTGTATATGTTCAGCCTCAAAGGTGATATGATTATTCAGCTGCCCAAGGATGTGTTGATGATTGCCGTTCCACTGATGGTCTACTTTGTGCTTATGTTCTTCATCTCATTCGCCATCGGAAAATGGAGTGGACTTTCATACGATAAAAACACCGCCATAGCATTTACCGCCACCGGAAACAACTTTGAATTAGCCATCGCCGTATCAATCGCTGTATTCGGAATCGCATCACCACAAGCGTTTACAGGTGTAATCGGTCCGCTAGTGGAAGTGCCCGCCCTAATATTGCTGGTGCGCGCCGCGTCATGGATGAAACAAAAATGGTATCACGCATGAAGAAGGTTTTAATACTCTGTACTGGCAATAGTTGCCGAAGTCAGATGGCGGAAGCTTATGTAAGGCATTTTCATGGCGAGACGACCCAGGTTTATAGTGCAGGCGTTGAAACCCACGGGCTCAATCCCCGTGCGGTACAAGTGATGCGTGAAGATGGCATTGACATAACACATCACACTTCGAACCATGTGGATGAGTACATGCAGATCTCATTTGATTTGGTTGTAACTGTTTGCGACCATGCCGCCGACCGTTGTCCTGTTTTTCCTGGAGCGACTAGAAAAATACACCAACCATTTTCTGACCCTGCGAAATTATCAGGCAGTGAAGATCAAGTTATGCAAGGCTTCCGCGAAGTAAGGGACAACATCAAGCGATGGGCGGCAGCGTTATATGCTTGATGGAGGTATAATCAAAACCTAGCCTTCATGCGGCTGTGGTCAACAGACAGGCCTCCGCTACCTTTAACCAAGAGGAATATACTGCATAAAAGCATTGACCAATCTGTGCGACTGCCATGCAGCATCTCCCAAAAACCCTTCTCGGCTAACAGCTGCGATTTGGTAGTAAAAAAAGCTACCAGCATGATAATGATAGTGGGAATAACCGCCAAGCGCGTGTAAAAACCGAGCAGAATAAAAACTCCACAAATGATTTCGGTACCGCCCACGAACGTACCTAACAATTCCGGAGCGGGTAAGCCGATTTTTTCAAACCTGCCTGCACCGCGCAACTCTTCGAATAGGAACTTCTGAATACCCTCAGACAGGAAAACAGCACCCACTACCATGCGAATGAGAATGGTGGTTCTCGATTGGTCGGTGGTGGATATCTCGCGTAGTAACATGCTTAACGGGTCTGCGACTTCACGAGCCTTTGTGTGAGGGCACGCCCATTCGCTTCCACCACCAAGATATAAAGCCCGTCGGCAATTTCCAAATCCGAAATCGAAATTCGATTCAAACCAGCATTCAACTCCACGCCGCGACTCCAAACCAATTGTCCGTTGTAAGCCACCAAACGCAATTGTGCTGCAGTACGGGCGTCCGACAATAGTTGTGTTTCGAATGAATTTGCAAATGGCATGGGCGTAACTTGCATTTGAATGGAACCTGCATCGTTCCCGTTGTTCAAGGAGCTTAGGTTGCCGGAAACGTAACTCAGGTTGCTGAAGTCGATGAGATTGGTCCAAGTAGGACGATCAATAAACGGATTGCGGTTTCCCTGTATGCTTTGGATGTAATCGTTTCGTGCGATTTCCTCAGCATCGGGGGGGTCTTGAAGGTGCCATTGCAAAAGCAATTGCAAATCCTGTGGATCTTCGTTCAAGGATGGCAGTATGAAGTTGTTCAGTCGATTGAACGTCCAATCAAGTCCGTTCACGCCATTGTAGCGAAGCGACATGTATAACAATGCGCGGGCGGCATTTCCTTTATGTGATTCACGTGGTTCATATACGAGGTTGCCGCTGGCATCAGAGCCGTAAGAACCTTGCAGGTATGAAGAAGTTACGTTCACTACTTCGCCCAATGGGTGATTGCTTCGAACGGCATTGGCAAGGTTCTGATTCACAACAAAGAGATGGTGTTGGTCTGCATATTCAGGAAGCAAGCTGCTTGTTGAAGGCATCCAACTCTGACACCAGGTATGTTCGCGGCTGAAAGGTGTGGTGGGTGTCCAGGCAAATGGTGGCGTATACATGACACGTTCTCCTGTATAAACACAAGTTGCCACTTTTTTGCCAGCCGAGGTATCCGTGAAGGCGAAGTTGGCAACCATGGTTTCATCAAACAAGGCATAATCCACAATGGTGTAAGGGTTGCGGATACGATTTTGCAAGTCGGCGATGAAGCTGGTGGAATTGGTGTTGATGTTGGCATAATACGATCCTTCTCCTGTTGCGGGGGTGTTAACGCTTCCGGTGAGGGGCGATGCTTGCCTGTAATTGCGTGAAGAACCCGTGCCGTTGTATGCGAACACCGCATAAGTGTAATTGGCCGAAGCTACAATGCCGCCCTTTTGGTTGAATGAAGTTGCTCCACCCACCGAGGCCACCTTTGCGTTGCCCAATTGATCGCCCACGGAGTATGTGATGCCGTCAACAGGCACGCCTGTCACCGCAGACCCGTCGTCGGAGCGCAATACCAGGTATCCGTCACAAGAAGGGAATGCGGCGGACCAATTTACGTTGAACGACCATGTGAGTACGTTGGAAGCGTTGAAGCTGGTGGGTTGTGCAGTGGGCTCCCCGGTGTTCGCCACAACCGTTACACTGAAGGTGATGGCGGGGAATGATGTGTAGCGGTTATTGTTGCGTGTCCATTTGGTAACCGTTCCGATCTGCGTTAGTATGAAATCCTTGTTGCCCGCAGTTGAAGTGGTATTGTAATATCCGTTGTCGATTTCGGTACTGAAGTCGCGTGCGGTTTTTCCGTTGGTAAGTATGGATGGAAGAAGGGACGTGTTCAAGTTGGGACTGCTGGTAACCCAGGGTCGACTACTGAAGCCGTAAATGAAGGACGGACTTGCCGCCGAACCTTGATAAATGAAAATCTGGTCGCCAGAAGTGGAAAGGTCCCACGTGCCTGTAGATACAACACCTATGGTGGTGGATGTGAGGCTGACGCGTGTGCCCGCGTTCACATTGGCTGGAAAGGTGTAGGTCCAAGTGCCTTCCACATTGGATAATGCCGAGCCGGACCAAGCGTTATCAGTTATGTAAATAACGGTTCCTTGTGCGATAGGCGCCAGTGAAACGAGTACGATCTGGTCGGCGTTATCGTTATTGTGTGCTATTACGGCCAGGTCGCCGGGGGTTAGGGCGCTTTGCGCGGATGATGCGAAAGGTAGCATCAGCGCCAGCCAGAGGGCTAAACGTTTCATGTTGCAGCAGTTGTGATACGTGGCGGGTACAGCAAGGTGCCACGGCATTGGTAATCAAGGTGCAAGATAGTAAAAACAGTCAGATTTTCCTTGGTTTTTGATGAGTTTCGGTTCTAATCAGCCTCGGTATCACTGTTGTAACACCTCAACAATTCAACTACTTTTATCCCGTCTCAATAAAAACACCTGCCATCCTACTTTCAAAGGCCATAGTTTTTCTTGTTGCGTTGGCGATGTGGGTTTTGCCGACGTTGGCGCTCCGTAGGTTGTTTTCGGTTTTGCAAAACGGCCTCGACTTTTTGGCTGCAATGGCCGTTACTATTTCTGTTTGGATATGTTGGTTTTATTCGATTTCGATTCTATCACTTCCTGCCAATTTGTTTATGTGGGCTCCGTTGTTAGTGGCTATGGTGTTCGTCATTAAAGGAAGGTTGGAGATGCAGTTGAAAATATCTGTTGTGGCCATTGGTATAGGTTCTTTGGTGGTGTTGCCTTACCTGTTTGGATACATGTTTTCGAATTTGTTACCCGGTTGCGATACGGCCATGCATGGCTACATCACTCGGCTTATCATAGAGCAAAACGGATTTCCTAGCACTTACCAACCTTTATTGCCTGACAGAGATTTCGGTGCCTATGCCACGGGATTTCATTTTTTAGCTGCGATGTTTGCAATGTATAGCAGCGATTTTTTGCTGGACGGATTATCGCTAGCTTCCATGTTGGCGTATTTGGTTTGTTTGTTGGGGTTGGCGTTTTTGCTTTCGGTATTTACCAAGCCTGCTAATGCGATCATATGTGCGGCAATTGCTTTCTGGTTTCATGCTTCATTGCAATCAACCATAACATGGGGAGGTAGTCCAACCGTATTATCATTGGGGTTGGTTTTTTTCACTTACGGCTTCATAGGCCACTCGTTCAAGTTGCGTTCGCTTCGCCTGATGACTGTCGCTGCATTTTCTTTGTCGGCTGCCATGCTCACGCATGCCATACCGGCTTACACAGGAGTGTATTTTGGAGGTTTTCTGGTGTTGTATTGGATGTGGGAATACCGCCCCGATGTACGGTTTGTCTTAAAGTCGTTTGGTTTGGTCGTATGGGTGATGGCCATGTTATTGGTTCCGCATATCGCTCCTATGTTAGGACAAAGCTCACCCGAGTTGTCGACCATGATTTCGATGTGGCAGCATAAGATGATGGGCGGTGTGGTTTCAGGCGATGTGTATCAAGATTTCATCCCGCTATTGGGCAGATTGAAAACGTCTTTGGGTGATTTGATCATGATAACGGCATCAATAGCCCTGGCGGTGATGTTTCTCTTCCGAATGTATCGTCAAGCTCTTTTTGTTTTGATGGCCTCGTTGGTTTTGTTTGCCATCATCTTGAACACGGGTCATTGGGTGTTGCCTTTTTCAGAGTTGTTGTATCCGGAGCGAGCCATGTATTTCTATGTGGTGCCTTTTGGTTTGATGTTGGTTTTTGTGTTTAATCAGTTGGACTTGCTTCGTGAACAAGGGCGCTTCATGCAATGGTGGATAGCGGGAGCTTTGATGGTAGGAATAGGATTATTCAATTTACATGACCGTTTTTTAAGTCGGATATGGAACGCCGATTCGCAGATGGACGCACCTATGCTGGAGGCAATGCAATGGGTTGAAGAGCACACCGAAGGCGATGCGGTATTCCATACGGACTATTACACCGAGGGCATGTGGATTCCGGCTTTGGCGTACAGGTCCACCATTGGCACCCACTTGCATTTCATTCACGAGCGTGACCGGGTTTTTGAGTTGATGCGTGAGGCTAATGTTGACCATTATGAGTTTCGGGTGGCTGGTGTATTGCGTTCTTCCAAAGGTGTAGACACGAAGGCCAACCGGAGCCAGGTGGTTTTCAAGAACAGCAGGGTGGAGGTTGTATTGACCCGGTATAAGTCGAATGGAGCAGGGTGCTAATCAAAAACAATTGTTTTTCAGCCAAATATACATTTAGCTCGTTTGTTGCTTAAATCGGATTTTGCCTTATCTTTGCAGTCCCAATTATAGGGATAACCTATTGGTTAGTAGCTGTAATCGGAATCGTTCTCTCCAAACCCACACGTGCTTTAGCCCAGTAGTATATACTACCGGGTGGCTCAAGCGGAAAGGATGCCCTTCTCCATGTCGAGAACATAGAGAAGGTTATTCCTCCTTAGCTCAGCTGGTTAGAGCACATGACTGTTAATCATGGGGTCCTTGGTTCGAGCCCAAGAGGGGGAG
>JALRAP010000139.1:259-833 GCA_023262505.1 Bacteroidia bacterium | reverse complement strand
GCTGTATGCCAGGGTATAATTCACGAGAATATTTCCTTCCTTGACATCACGTATCGCATTGCCAAAGTTGATTACGCGTGTCGTGTTCTCGGCGAGCGTGTCGGAGAATGTGCAGATGATCTTACGCATCCGCGCCTCTATTTTCGGAGGTTTCGGTGAAGGTGGTGAGATGAGCACTTCATTTTGCACATCGAACAGGTCAACGTATTCATCCAACACAATCACAACTTCTTGTTGGGTATATCTTGTGAATTTATCTGGTGAGCTAATGACCACCGGTGGCGTTTCATCTTTCGCCCCACCTTGCGGAGAGCGTATCTGCGCACATGAGAGCAACAGGCCCACAAACAGGAGATATAAAACTTTAGCTCTCATGGGAATTTGTTGCAAGTTGTTTGACAACCTCTGTAAAAAACAACTCGTCGTGTGCATCGAAGTGCGCAGGAAATTCACTGTCGATATCCAATACCGCAATCACTTCTTGGTTTTTGATCACAGGGATTACCAGCTCAGATCTCGAATGAGCACTGCATGCAATATGTCCGGGAAAGAGCTCAACATCCGGGACATTCAA
>JALRAP010000139.1:0-249 GCA_023262505.1 Bacteroidia bacterium | reverse complement strand
CACATACTCCTTTGCCGAAGGCAATTCTTGTGCATGCTACCGGGCCTTGAAACGGACCCAAGACGAGCATCGAATCGCGAACAATGTAAAAGCCGGTCCAATGAAATTGGAAAGTTCTATGCAGCAGCGCAGCGGTGTTGGCCATGTTGGCAATGAGCGATACTTCACCCTTGATGAGTTGTTCGAGTTGTTTCAGCACCTGCGGAAATACTTCGCTCCTTTTGGCAAATGAAGGTATGGTGTTGTGCT
>JALRAP010000138.1 GCA_023262505.1 Bacteroidia bacterium | reverse complement strand
ACTTGTGTATTTATCACCGGTGTTAGACAGGTGTTGTTCGAGCATGACTCTTGATGTTTTTGTGAACGGCGCTTTAGTAAATCATCGGATATGTGTAAGTCAAAAAGAAATGATTGCTTGGAATGGCTGGTGGGCCATTGATCACATAATTCTGAACTTTCACCGGCGGAAAATCTCTGGGAATTCGAGAATGGTTTTTTTTGTGGCTATCCTTGTGCCATTGGTTAAAGTTTGTATTTTTGCGCCCCGCTTGACCTCATGATATCGGTGTTCTTATCCCGAAATTTCGGGATGGCTAAAGTGAAAAGAGATCATCGCTTGATTTTCGAAAAGAAACTCAACCGAAGATTCCTCAGTAGCTCAGCTGGTTAGAGCACATGACTGTTAATCATGGGGTCCCTGGTTCGAGCCCAGGCTGGGGAGCAAAGGCCATCGCATTTTATGTTGATGGCTTTTTTATTTGTATAAATTTCGTTATGTACTATATCTACTTCCTCTATTCGTCGGAAGCCGACAAGTATTATGTGGGCCACTCACAAGATCCCTGGAAAAGATTGCAGCAGCACCTATCCAATTCTGGGGACAAATACACTGGCTGTTATCGTGATTGGATACTAAAGGCGGTATTTCAAGTTTCACACCTGCGAGGAGAGGCCGTTAAGATTGAGAAGTTTATAAAGCGGCAGAAGAGTAGAAACTTACTGGAGAAAATGCTGCTCCCACAATTTACAGGGACTGGAATTTTAGCTCAGCTGGTTAGAGTCCCGTAAGTACGGGATTAATCATGGGAGCAATGAGAATTTGAAATAAGAAAGTATTCCTCCTTAGCTCAGCTGGTTAGAGCACATGACTGTTAATCATGGGGTCCTTGGTTCGAGCCCAAGAGGGGGAG
>JALRAP010000137.1 GCA_023262505.1 Bacteroidia bacterium | reverse complement strand
GGTGAAACCATCGTGCTGGCCAAGGCCGGCAAGCCCTGGGCGCGGCTGATGCCCCTGGCGCCCCCAGCTCCACAGCGCATCCCAGGGCGCTTGCGCAGCCGGGTGTTTTAAAATTTATGACTGAAGAACCAAAACAATCACCAAACAAAAGGAAACAAAGAAACATAAATGAAGAAGAAGAAATTGAAGCAGATGAACTAAGTAATGATGACATACAAGAAATTAATGACAACAACAATGATGATAATGATGACAATGATGAAGATAAAACTGGAGATGAAATCAATGACAATGAAACAGTCACACAATCTGCTAAAAAGAGACAACGAGCTGAAACTGATGAAGTAACAGATATCACACCGAGGAAAAGAAATAAAACAAATCCCGATAAGCTTACTATACAACTGGATCAATCTAAATATACCAACATCAAAAATACTGTCATACACAATTTAAGAAAAATACAACAATTAATACATGAAGAAGTTGAAATGCAGCATAAACCGGAAATAAATGTGAAATTGAAGGTTATACTAGAAAAAATGGAAGATATATTTACTCCAGTTGATGCAGCTTTCATTAAAAAGAATAAATAAATATATATGTTACTTAACTTATTCAATTATGTATGCATTTATATTATCCCCTACTACTACGTATCCTTACAGTATGTTATTTGAGTATATATATGGTTTTTTCTTTTTATGATGTAAAAATGTGACTATAGAGCTTTTTTACAGTGTTATAAATACATTATATGTGATTAAAGTATGTGTTTAAGTGTTATAAATATATTGTATATGTTTAATTTTGATTTTTAATAATTTATCATTTTTCATTTTCACCATATGTCGTCTATTATGATTTTATCTATTTGTAATTGGGGTTCCATC
>JALRAP010000136.1:509-900 GCA_023262505.1 Bacteroidia bacterium | reverse complement strand
GAAAATAAATTTGGAAAAATAGTTCAGGTTATTGGAGCGGTTGTAGACGTAAAATTTGATAAGGATTTGCCTGAAATTTTAACAGCACTTGAGTGCGATAATAACGGATTAAGAGTAGTTTTAGAGGTCGCTCAACATCTTGGGGAAAATACAGTTAGAACTATTGCAATGGATACAACAGAGGGATTAAAAAGAGGTGATAAGGTTACAAACACTGGAAAACCAATTACTGTTCCTGTTGGTCCAGAAACATTAGGAAGAATTATTAATGTTATTGGTGAACCAATTGATCAAAAGGGTCCATTAAAAACAAAAGAAAGTTGGCCAATTCATAGGTCAGCACCAGCCTATGTTGAGCAATCAACAGAAACAGAAGTTCTGGTCACAGGAA
>JALRAP010000136.1:0-499 GCA_023262505.1 Bacteroidia bacterium | reverse complement strand
TGCACCGTATTCTCGAGGAGGAAAAATTGGGTTGTTTGGTGGAGCTGGAGTTGGAAAAACAGTTTTGATTATGGAATTAATTAACAACGTTGCAAAAGCTCACGGTGGATATTCAGTGTTTGCGGGAGTTGGAGAGAGAACAAGAGAAGGAAATGATCTGTATCACGAAATGATAGAGTCAGGCGTTATTAAAACTGATGGTCCAGGATCTAAGGCTGCATTAGTTTATGGACAAATGAACGAACCTCCTGGAGCAAGAGCTCGTGTTGCATTATCAGGATTAACACTTGCTGAATATTTTAGGGATAAAGAAGGTCAAGACGTTCTTTTCTTTGTTGATAATATTTTCAGATTCACACAGGCTGGATCAGAAGTTTCTGCTTTACTTGGTCGAATTCCTTCTGCTGTGGGATATCAGCCAACATTAGCAACAGACATGGGTAACCTACAAGAAAGAATTACTACAACAAGCAAAGGATCTATTACCTCCGTGCAGGCG
>JALRAP010000135.1 GCA_023262505.1 Bacteroidia bacterium | reverse complement strand
ATAATGGGTAGTTTGACTGGGGCGGTCGCCTTCTAAAAAGTAACGAAGGCGTACTAAAGTAAGCTTAAAATATTTTAAAATATTTTTAAAGCATAATAGTATATGCTTGCTTGACTGTAAGATTTACAAATCAAACAGGGACGTAAGTCGGTTATAGTGATCCGATGATTCTGTGTGGAAAAGGTCATCGCTCAACGAATAAAAGGTACGCCGGGGATAACAGGCTAATCATTCTCTAGAGACCTTATCGACGGAATGGTTTGGCACCTCGATGTTGGATTATCGCATCCTGGAATTGAAGAAGATTCCAAGGGTTTGGCTGTTCGCCAAGTAACGCGGTACATGATCTGAGTTCAGAACGTCGTGAGACAGTTTGGTCCCTATCTACCGTAAGCGTAAAAAATTGAAAGGATTAAACTCTAGTACGAGAGGACCGAGGATAATAAATCTATGGTGTATCGATTGTTATACCAATAGCATTGTCGAGTAGCTAAATTTATAATAGATAATTGCTGAAAGCATTTAAGCAAGAAACTAGCCTTTAGATAAATTTTTAATTTTATGTAATAGAACATTACTTTAATAGACTTTATGTGTAAGAAATGTGAATTTTTCAGCTTTTAAGTACTAAAAAACTTTAAAAAGACTTTTATTTTTTTTTTATTTAAGGTATAAAATTTTTTAATTATAAATAGATTTAAATTTAAAATGAATTTAATTATATTTTAATTAAATTTACACATATTTTATGAGTTTGATCCTGGCTCAGAATGAACGCTAGTAGTATGCTTTACACATGCAAGTTTAACAATTGTATTATTGTAGCGAACGGGTGAGTAAATTTACATAATATTACCTATTAGTCTGACATAAAATTATATCATAAAAAATATTATGATAAAAAATAT
>JALRAP010000134.1 GCA_023262505.1 Bacteroidia bacterium | reverse complement strand
TGGTTTCGTCTGTTAGTTTAAACATGATTACCTCACTGGCTTGAAAGAATGTTAATGTCACTGACAACAAAGCCAATAACAATAGCGATAGCAAAGAACAAGGAAAGCCTTATCAAGGCCTGTAATTTTAGTTGTTCTCTAGTCATATATAGTAACTCCTATGCGAACTTGTATTCTTTGAAACGACGCTGAATTGATACAGTGCCTTTTGCTTTTAGTCTATTGTAGTCACGGAATGCTGAACCATCGTTGACATGATATTCCTTACGATAGTTTGCTTTTCCATTCCGATCAGTTGCTTCTACTATCCAATAGTAATCACGTTTTACTTGTTCATCTTTCATAGCATCACCCATAGCAAAATGGCGATTCCGGGATGACTCGAACATCCAACCTACTGCTTAGAAGGCAGTTGCTCTATCCTGTTGAGCTACGGAACCAAGTCTATTATCATAGAAGGTTACAGTAGGTATGTCAAGCAAATTCTGCTTGGAAGTCTTGATTGATATCTAAAGTAGGAACTCTTTGTAGAATGAATGGTGGAGTAAATCCAGCAAAGCCTCCACCCTTCTCCAGAAATCTACACAACTCTTCCGCATCTTCTTCAAAGAAGAATTGTGCCACAATTTGATCACTTGTAATCTCATGGACAATCCAAAGCAACTCTTCATTGTCATTGAACTCAGGATAATATCTGTATAGGTTCTTCATACTTTCAATCCTTTGAACTTGTTCTTACTCTTGTTCTCAAACTTTGGTTTAGGTTCTGGTATGTCTTCTCCTGTATCAACAATGTCTTTGGCAGATGCCTCAACATCATATAGTTTCATCTTTGTCTTATCAACACCAATCACATCTCTCTTATATTTTGATGGATCAGCATAACGGTTCTTCAACTGCTTGACCATGATCTGATTAA
>JALRAP010000133.1 GCA_023262505.1 Bacteroidia bacterium | reverse complement strand
TTTTATGCGGGGGCTTTTTGTAATTACTAATGGATATTTTTAAAAATCCATTCCACCACCATCGCCACCAGGCATTGGTGCTGCTGGTTTTGGCTCTGGCTTATCTGCAATCACGGCTTCTGTTGTTAAGAAGAGAGCGGCAATAGATGCAGCATTTTGCAACGCTGATCTTGTTACCTTTGCCGGATCAATAATTCCACTCTTGATCATGTCCACATACTCACCAGTTGCAGCATTTAAGCCAAAACCAGTATCAAGTCCGCGAACCTTTTCAACAATTACGCCACCTTCAAGGCCAGCATTAATTGCAATTTGCTTAAGTGGTGATTCAACTGCGTACTCAACAATCTTTCCGCCAGTTGATTCATCCCCAGTTAACTTCAACTTACCAAATGCAACCTTGGCTGCTTGAAGCAGTGCAACGCCGCCACCGGCAACAATGCCCTCCTCCACAGCAGCTTTAGCATTACGAACTGCATCTTCAATCCGGTGCTTGCGCTCTTTTAACTCAACCTCAGTGGCAGCTCCAGCTTTAATAACTGCAACACCGCCAGCAAGTTTTGCCAATCGCTCTTGAAGTTTTTCGCGGTCATAATCAGAGTCACTCTTTTCAATCTCAGCCCGGATTTGATTAACCCGGCCTTTGATCTGATCTGCATCTCCGCCACCTTCAACAATTGTGGTCTCCTCTTTTGCAATTACCACCTTGCGGGCAGTACCAAGTAGCTCCAAAGTTGTTTGATCTAGCTTTAGACCAACCTCTTCAGAGATAACTGTGGCGCCAGTTAAAATCGCAATATCTTGCAACATTGCCTTGCGGCGATCACCAAAGCCAGGTGCTTTAACTGCAACTGATTTAAATGTGCCACGAATTTTGTTAACCACTAGGGTAGAAAGTGCTTCACCCTCAACATCTTCAGCAATAATCACCAGCGGCTTGCCAGTTTGCATT
>JALRAP010000132.1 GCA_023262505.1 Bacteroidia bacterium | reverse complement strand
CGCCCATCAATGACTTCGCCGGTTAAGTCTGACACGTAGAGATTTTAGATGAAGCGCTTCCCATCAATGCGGATAGTGGCACAATCGCGAGTGTTGTCGCGCTGAAAGTGTTCGCTTTCACGCATTTGCCAAACTCTCATCTCAGTTTCCAAGTAATCCCCATCTCGCTGTAAAACACGGGCTAAGCCAATTTCAGGTTCAATATCAATCCAAATTAATTGATCGAGATACTTGCGAATTACTTTCTGTCCTGCGCCAACCCCCTCGAGTATGAGTAGGTCCGGCGCATCAATTCGAAGATACTCGCCGAAGCGATTATGAATCCAATCATATTTTCGATACTCAAACGCTTTGCCTTCAAATGCAGGGGCAGCAATATTATTTTCTAAAGTACGAGTAAGAGTTGACGTGAGCGCATTTTCCCATCCCGCATAAAGATCATCCATATGAACCACTGTGACTTTTGAATTATCTACACCATTCTGAATTCGAGTCGCCAAAGTTGATTTACCTGCTCCAGCAGGACCATCAATGGCAATTATTCGACAGTGATTGTTTCGGCGATCACCAGAATATATTGATTCGATAATCGCAGAGAGTGATAGTTGCTCCATTGTTGGATTTAGGCATCCTTAGGAGTGAGAGCAAGCCATCGATACCAACCAAAACCTGCGATTATTGTAAAAATTCCATAGAGAATGGATGTAAACCAATATCCCTGATTGGCATAGTGATATGTTCCAAATGCATCTATCACTAACCAGAGAATCCACGTTTCATTTCTTTGAAGCACCATAACAACTTGTGCAATAGTGCTGGAAACTAATAGAAATGAATCGGGCCAGGTCGCGGCCGCACCAATATCGGCCAAAGCAGGAGCGCTCACAAGCCACAGAGCTACAAGAACGATCAACCACAGCGTGCGCTCCTTTATCGCCATATATCGTGGTTCAGCTCCAGAAGCTTTCCAACCAAACCAACCCCATATTGCTGCTGCAATGAATACGAACTGCAGGATCGCGCTGGCGT
>JALRAP010000131.1 GCA_023262505.1 Bacteroidia bacterium | reverse complement strand
ACAAAAGGCCTTCATCCGCGTTAACACGTTGTAGTTTGCCAATCACTTGCACAACGCCTATGGGTTTTTCGCTGTAAACGATCGGAACTGCCATCTCGGTACAGGTCGATTTGCGCTCCAAGAGGCTTCGCTGATGCCGTGGTTTTGGAATCCTCAACTCTGCCTTGCCTTTCTTGAATGCAACTCCTGCAAGCCCGTCGCCAGGACTTATGCTCCTGGCAGGTTCGGGAATTTGAAGGTTGACTGCTCCACGTTTCGTGAATGCGGTCCTTACCAGTTCTTGGTTTTTATCGGTATACAGGTAAACTGTTACATCAACCGCTCCAAAATATTCAATCGTTTTCTCAACCAGTTCACTGCATACTTTTTCCAGCGAGGTGTTCGCCGACAAGGAATTGGTGAAGGCCTGTATGATGTTCAATTGGCCATCCATGGTTAGTTAAGTTTTTCATTTGGGGAAATCCAAGGTAAAAAACAATAAATTGAAAAACAAAACGTTAGCCACGTATTTCGTTCAATTTACCCATTTGCCTCGTTTTTAATTAGCTGAAAAACAGGCGCTTGGCATCGCAATTTGCTTGATTTAATTACAGCCGGCTTTTGTGGATTTCTTTGGTGTTTCGGATAAATTTTGAATTTAAAATTCTAACCGAAACCTCACTAAAACTTGAAATGGTAAACTACTGCCTCCTGCTGTCTGTAACTTGTCACTTGTCACTTGTCGCTTGTCACCTGTCACTTGCCACTTGTCACTTGCCACTTGTCACCCTTCGACGGGCTCAGGGCGGCGCTTGTCACTTATCACTTGCCACAAAGTAAGGCACATGATCCCTCGAAACAGCTTCCTGCTGCTGCCAATACGCCATCGTTACCACACGGCCATTGCGGGTGCGCAACAATCTTCCATAAATGGCATTCACGGAATTGAAGGTGACGTCGGTTACACCGACCTTGTATGTGGTAGGAGCCACGGCATCGCTCGCCGCTTCGTCTTCGACCACAGGTGTAACAGGAGTCCGATTGCTATCGGACTTAGCCGCTTCGGCCGAAAC
>JALRAP010000130.1 GCA_023262505.1 Bacteroidia bacterium | reverse complement strand
GAGCTCATCTGGGTCGTCCAGCCCGATTCTAACGTTGATTACTGCAGTTCCCTTGAGGCCGGCAACACCTTGTTCAAGGTCCTTGGTGCTCAGCCCTTCAACTACACCGACGCCGTCGATGCTCTTCCCAACGCCATCCACGTATTCGGCGGCCCCGCCGAGACCTCTGGCTCCAACGCTTTCATCTCCGGAAACGTCTTCCAGATGCCCGGAGCTCTCGACGCATTCGTATCTGGTGGAGCAAACACCACACAGGACTGGCACACATCCGGCCCCTTCAATCAGGACGGTGCTGCCCCCACTGGATCCTATGTGTCCGATGCCGGTACATTCGTCCTCGCCGAGACTGCCCTCGATATGCACTGCTGGGGTGAGAACCCCGTCGTCACCGCTAAGCTCCAGCTTAACGGACAGGACCGTATCTCCGAGAGAGAGGGATCCTACTTCGACGTTGTCCAACCCTTCCAGCACCACACCCGTGCCCCCGACACTGGAATCAACTTGTATTCGTTCGCTCTCCGCCCTGAGGAACAGCAACCCAGCGGCACGTGCAACTTCTCCAGAATCGACAATGCTACCCTTCAGCTTGTCCTTTCTTCCGGAACTGTTGCCGGCACTGCTACTGCTAAGGTCAGAGTGTACGCCTACAGTTATAATGTGCTCCGTGTGATGGCGGGCATGTGCGGTGTGGCATATAGTAGTTGAGACCCTTGTGACCTACATGGTGCTCTTATTATATTTAATTTGTTATATTCACTCATAATTTTTTTTAATTAATTTAATTTGTAAAAATTAAATTAAAAAACAATACCCCCAATTATTGGTTAAACATCTTTAATTTTCTTCTTCTCTGCACGATACTTAGCAAGTTCTGCAGCACGCATTTTCTTATATTCTTCATCCCCATAACGCGCTCTTAATTCCTCTCGCTGTTTTTGTTTTCTTACCTTTGCTTCTTCCGAAAGCTCAACCTTAGTCTTTTTATTCACATTTGGCGTAAGCATATTCACAATACAAACGCTTGGGTTTATCATTTCTTTTTTTGAAGAACATTCGTA
>JALRAP010000012.1 GCA_023262505.1 Bacteroidia bacterium | reverse complement strand
GAAATCGACCTCAGTGGCGCCAATGCCGGTCTTTACATGGTACATGTCAAGGATCCTAAAGGCACCATCTCGGTGAACAAGGTGGGATTGGAGTAATCGTCCAAACCTTTTAAATTGATTTGAGAAAAGGCTCTGCTTTCGCAGAGCCTTTTCTATTTACGATTGACAATTGACGATTTACGATTGAACCATGTAGTGTGCGAAGCGCTGCTGCGGGGGACAATTGACGATTGACAATTGACGATTTACGATGGAACCATGTAGTTTGCGAAGCGCTGCTGCGGGGGACAATTTAGAAGTGTCAAATGACAAGTGACAAATGACAATTGACAAGTTGTGCAAATTGGAAACGCGGATTTGATTTGCCTGCCAAAAGCCATCCGCGGAAATCCGCGTAATCAAAAAAATCCGCGTTCTATTTTCTTCAAAAAAGTATTGGTTGGAACCTAATAAAAGGAACACGGATTAAACGGATCTAACGGATGAACACGGATTTGATTTGTCTAAAAAACCAGGCAATGAAACAGACTACCCAATTTTTGACCCAACAAATGGCGATTTCCTAAATTGCTCATTGATTTCAAAAAAATTGAAATTCAAGTACTTATGCTTTTGTTGTGAAATCTATGTCAAAATCATGCTAATTCGGAAACAAAACACTGGATTTCAGTGTATAAATTCATTATTTTGGCAAATCGGCAACGTGTATTTATGAGTCAACGGCTACCTAGCAACACACATTTGAAAACCACTTCGTTCTGTAAACGCCTTTTGGTGTTGTGCAGCTTGGTGAGTTTTGTTTGTGGCTTTTCTGTTGATGCATTCGGACAAATTACCAGTGCCACCTCTGGAAGCTGGAGTGCTACAACCACTTGGGTCGGAGGTGTTGTTCCAGGAGCCGGGGCCAACGTAATCATTGCAACTGGTCATACAGTAACCGTCGCAACAAATACTGCAGTTGTAGGAAATATAACGGTAAACGCAGGCGCTGTTTTAACAGTTAACGCTATTGTAGGCGCAACTTTATCATACAACGGCGCCTTGGTGGTTGCGGGCCGATTAAACAATTATGGAGGAATCGATCAAACCAGCACCAATCAGCTGAAGGCTTTCCAGATGACCGGAACGGGAACCTATGAACACAACCCCATTAACAACACAGCCCAAGACGAACGTATTTTCTCTCGCAGTAACGAATCCTTCTCTGCCACTTCTACCCTGATCATTAAAAAATGGTTCGACCTTAACTTGCCATTAGGTGATCCAACGCGCGTGAATGGAAACTTCGGAAACGTCACTCTGAACTTGCCTGATGTTGCCATATGGGAGCAGTTTGACGAGTTCATGGACAATGTTAATTCGCTACAAAGGGTTTTCGGTAAGTTAACAATTTCATCGGGCACAGTGAGGATGTGCGACGGATCTTCCAACGGTGGAACCGGATCAAACTACATGGAGTTCGAAGAGGTGGAGATCAACGGAACCGGAAACGTCATCTTCGCATCGGGAGTTTCCAGGGCGATGACACTTGTTACAACCAATTTCACTGATATCAGCACTTCCACCAACACCACGGTGGTGATGGATTCCATTTACAACATCCTGAATTGGACCGTAAACGGCAACCTATTGCTCGGACACAACTTCCGTGGGATGAGGGGGGCGTTTTATAGTTCTAGTGCCACTGTTCAAATGAACCTGAATGTGAATGGCAACATGTCTATCCAAGGCAACACGCTCACAGATATCCGAATTTTGAACGGAGTAAATGCAGCTCTTACAGTCAATGTCACAGGTACAACCACCATTGGAAACACATCGATTGCCGGTGCGCCTGCTGTTGTTCGATTCGTTGATGGTTGTAGTAGTAACTTCAACTTTACAACACTAGACCTCATCATTTCAGGAGGTGTAGACAACACCTTCATGGGAGGAAACGCCCTCATTCCAAATTATACAGGCCAACCAAATATCAATATCACCCGCGACCTTTTAGTGAATGGCACATCCAACACCACCATACTGAGCGGGGCAACCAACACCAAAAAACTTCGACTGAACATTGGTGATGATTTTATCATAACTGGAACTAATTCCAACTTCACCTTGGCCCGGTCAAGGGGTGATTTGACTCTCTCCGTCATAGACACCCTGAGCATGAGTGCCGGAAAGTTCATCGGTCAATTCGACACGCTCAACACTTCCATCGACTCGATCGTTGTCGGGAAGTTCATCATGACCAACACTTCCACCACAGATTATTTCAGAATCAATTACGGAAGTGGAAACACATTCTTCCGCAGCAATGGCATTTTCAACCTTTCTACATTGGCAACGGGTTCCGGATTCGGATTCATTGGCATCTATTCAGGCAGCGGAAACATGAACTTCTCCACTGGTGGTATCTTTACGCAGACATCCGGAAGATTCGCAGGAATCTACAATAACAGAAGCAACATTCTTACCGGAAGTTTAACGTTTGCAGTCGCCTCCAATTTCAACTTCAATAGCACAACAGGAGCCAGCTTTTTCCGTGGCATAGAAAACAGAGTCACCGACAATTCAGGAACTGTGACCTTCAATACCGGTAACTTCACTTATGGAGGCGGAAATTTTGCCGGATACTACTCCGTTCATACTGCAGGATTGACTTCAACCTTCACCGCATCAGGTCTGATGCAGATCACATTCGCAAACGCAGCAACTGATACTTGTGCCTTCATTGGTGTTTCCCAAGGCGCCGCGGCAGTAAGCACCATGAAACTCACTGTAAACGTTGGTGGTAACTTCACCATTACAGGACCAGCCGGATTATTCATCAGCAACATGGCCAAAGGAAGAGAGACATTTAATATTACTGGAAGCGCAAACATATCCGGTGGCAAGAATTTCTTCAACGCGATGTCTACCAACTCTCTTACCGCTCACTTTGTCGACATCAACATCGGTACCGACATGCAGGTGTTTGGAGGAATCACTGCACTTTCGGGGGGAAACGATACGGTCGACGTCTCTATAGGTGGAAACTTCAGCATGTCGCTAGGCGAGTTGGCGATTCAATATGGTAACAAATACGCCGTAATGAATATCCTTGGCGGATTCAACATGTCTGGAGGAACATTCTTCCTTCATAAAAACGCAACCGAGATCGCTTTGGAACAGGTTGATTTAACCATCAATTCTGATGACAACCTGGTTGGGGACTTCAGTCATACCGGAGGAACCATCAATTTTGAAAACAACGCCACCAGCAGCAAGCAGAACTTCATCAATATTCTCAGTCCTAGTATTACTTACGGTGGTACCGGAATCATGACCAGCGCCAATCCAGGAACTGGAGGCGTTTCCGGTAAGATTAAATATGACAGGACAGGCATATCCAACTTTTTCAGAACGGCCACCACACATTCCATACAACAAATCCAGCAGGACATTATGCCTAGCTGCACCTTCGTAGTGGCATCGGGCAACCTACAAATATCCTCGTTATCCAGCATCACCACCAATCAACTTTATTTGAACCCAGGAGCGGTTTTGGATCTTCAAGGCAATCAAGTCATTTCAAACGGACTTCAAGTGAATTCAGGAATGACCTTAGGCGGTCGTGTTAGGACTTCTCGTGTACAAGGATTTTATGATGGAACAACAGCGGCGGCAATCAATGCGTATTCGGGAGCTAACGCGACAGGCGTGAACTTCCTTTTCCTTTCAAACAGCACTGTAGAATATTATGGTGTAGATAACCAAATCGTAACCGGAATAGGTGTCGGAATTGCGACATCCGCTGCCCATAAATATTACAACTTGGATATTAATTTCCAAGGTACACCCAACACCGAATTTGCCTTCCCGACAAATTTCCCGAACACCAGGTCTGTTTTTGTTCGAAACAAGTTGACATTGACTGCAGGCGAGCTGAATCTTGACAGCGACCGAAGTCCAAGTAATGGCGGAGGCAGAAGCATCATTATCGAAAGGGATTCAATTACTGCAATCGCGCGTGTAAACGGCTACATCAGAAGTGAATCCTACGACTCATCCGCCAGCGTGATTTGGCGTGTGAATTCTAAAATTGGTGCACGTGTTATTCCATTCGGTAACAGTAGCACCGAGTACATTCCCTTTACCTTTAACATGACTGGTGGAACATGTGATACGTTGATCATGTCAACCTATCGTACACCAACCAACAATAACCTTCCATTGCCACCTAGTGTTCCAAACGTTAACAGTTTGACTGGAACAGACAATAGCTTGAATACAGTAGACCGATTCTGGTACATCAAAACAATCGGATCGAATATTGTGGCCGATATGTCATTCACATGTACCGCAACAGAATTAGGTACCATTGCCAATCCCCGTGCCCAATGCTATGTGCCACCAAACTTAGGTTGGACCTACCCTATAATTGGCACGCAATCCACACTTGCAAACGGCACCTTCGTTGGCGGTGCTAACTATATGCCTCAGAACTGGTGGACTTTGGCTGGACAGCTTTCGCCTTTGCCTATTGAATTGATGAGTTTCAACGCCAATTGTGAATCCGAAAATGTGGTGCTCTCATGGACTACGGCATCAGAAAAAAACAACGATTTCTTTACCCTGCTTAGGAGCATCGATGGTATTAATTTCGAATCCATCGGAACCGTTTCCGGCGCTGGTAATTCCACAAGCGCCAATTCTTATGATTTTACCGATAGAAATACCAACGGCCTGTCATACTATTACAAATTATCTCAGACCGATTATGATGGAACAGTTTCCACATTTGGACCGATCCGTTCAATACCTTGTAGCTCAAATGGCACCTTAACTGCCAATGCTTATCAAACCGGTCAAGATGAAATATCCGTATTAATTGGAAATCCTGCCGAATCACAAGTATCTGTGAAGCTTTTCAGCTTGGATGGAAAACTGATCTTGTCACATGACCAAGCCTATTCCCAAGGCGAACATCTAGTTCGAATGAACACCTCCGGCCTGGCCACAGGTATCTATGTGGTTCGAGTTCAATCTGGGCAAGAAGCAATATCGATTAAAACAGCCTTGCGCACTTTGCGTTAATTTTCCTATCCTCCTTTAGCGAGAACCATTTACATTTATATTCATACAAGGTCATCTAACATGATTGTTAGAACTAAAAAAATACTTTAAATGAAATCTGTTACCTACCCTATTCGAATGAAAACATCTGGATTTATTGCATTGGCTACAATGCTATTTAATATCGGTACTTCCCAGGCACAATGGAGTCAGCTTTCGGGTTTGTATGGAGAGCCGGTTTATAATGTGGTGGCTACAAGCAACAAGATGTTTGCCATGACCTCTGCAGGTGTTTCCAGCTCTCCCATTGCCACACCCAGTTGGTCTATAGTACCACCATTATACCTGACAAACGTAATAGAAAACCTGAGCTCTTCTGGCGACTCGGTTGTGGCATTTGCCACGCCTGACAGCTATTTCAGCACCAACAACGGCGCTACTTGGAGTACCGTGCCAAATGGGCCAGCAGGAGTTTTCGCGGGCAATATGGTTGTAGGAGCTGGCAAATTATTCGCGACCACATTCGGCGACTATCTTTATTCTTCAGTGAATGGTGGAGGTTCCTGGAATCAGATAACCGCGGGTTTAACCACGGCTAACATCAACAGCATTTCAATATTTGGCTTCAAGATTTTGTTAGGTACGGATGATGGTGTTTTCATTTCAACAAATGGTGGAGGTAGCTTTTCTCCTGCAGGCCTGCAAAACGAGTTCATCAACGTTGTATACATCAGCGGGAATTACCTTTTCGCATACGGCCCAGGTGGTTTGAAACAGTCCACTAATTCCGGTACAAGCTGGATTCCTTTCGATCCGGCAATCCCTTATTCGGATGTTACTGAATTCCTGGTTAGCGGAAACAAAGTATTCGCTACCACATCCGGAATATTAATGTCATCAAACGTTAACGCACCCACTTGGTCACAAACAGCATTTAACACGCCTATCGATTTCAACTATAGCATTTGTAAATCAGGAACCGAAATTATTGTTGGTTCCAATCGTGGTGTTTTTGGAAGCACCGACAACGGATTAACATGGAATGCTAAAACAAACGGTTTACAAGTTCAAAATGTGAACGGTATAACAACTTCTGGAACTGATACTGTATTCGCTGGAGCTTCGATCTATGGTGTTTCAAAATTCAGCAATGGCAATTGGAATTATTCCGGCCTTGCCCAGTTAAACAGCAACCATATGAAGTCTCGTGGTAACGAAGTTTACTCGGCTTCTGATTTTGGAATACATAAAACAACTGATGGTGGTAATACATGGCAGTTCATAAACAATGTAGGTCCAAGCCCTGTAACAGGATTTTGCCAACGCGTTGAAGTCAAAGACACTTTGGTGTTGGGTGCCTGCCTGCAATCGGGTGTATTGAGGTCGGGTGACAATGGTGCATCATGGAGCTTTTCCAACAACGGAATGCCAACTGCACAAGTGAGCTGTGTTACTGTCAGTGGATCTAACATCGTTGCAGGAACATTCAACGAAGGTTTGTACACATCCACCGATGGCGGATTCAACTGGACACAAACCGGTGCTCCTTCCTATTTGGTTAACGATGTGACAAGCATCGGCAACCGTGTTTTTGCCGCAACATCATTTGGCAACTTCCTATCAAACGACAATGGCAACTCGTGGTCTAACACCACCTTGGATTACTATGAAGATCTGTTCGCCTCCAATGGACTTGTGTTTGCCTCAGGTCCTGGTTACGTACATATTTCTCGCGACTCGGGACTTACTTTCCCAGAAGTTGTGATTGCTCCTATTGGAACAACGATCAGTTCTGTTACTGCCTCCAACGACTTCCTATATGTTGGAACTGTAAATGACGGTGTTTGGAAACGTTCAATCTCTGAAATATTGGATGTTGAAGATGCAGGCATGTCAAGGCCTTTTGCACTTTTGCTTCCCAATGTGTTTACAGAGCAAGCAACCCTGGTTATTGATGACCGTTTGTTAGGCGCAAACACAGAGCTTTTCATTACAGATACTCAAGGAAAAACAATCCGAAAAAGTATTATAAGCTCAACCTCCACTGTGGTGTCATCTGAAGGACTGACACCTGCCACATATCTTTATGCCATCATCAAATCAGGCAAAACATTGCATAGCGGCAAGTTTGTGATTTCTGGAAGAAAGTGATTTAGGAAAATTGCGAGCAGCAATTTTACTTTTCATCGCTTACGCCATTATCCTCCAAACCCTGAATCAGTTTGCGGACCTCCTCATCGGTTTGACGCAATCGTCCTCGGCAGAAGCCTACTAGGAACAAGGCGCGTTTCACCTTGATGGAAAGAACGTCTACATCGGCTTCGCCGGATTCGATTTCAGACAATATCTCTTCCAATTCATCTACCGCCTCGCGATAGCTTTGCGGTTGCGGTTGTGCATCATCAGACACGGCTTTCGATTTTTCCTTCATACAATACAGTTGTTATTACATCGCCCTGCTCTACATCTGCGGGGCTTTTGATTGATTTTCCGTTCTTGATAGTGATGGAGAATCCTCTTTTCAGAACATTGGAGGGATCCAAATGGGCAATAGACTTTTCAAACCCTTCAACCACCTTTAATTGATCCGTGGTGATTCGATTAGGATATGTACGCAAAGCCTTTTCAAAACGATCCAAGCTGGATTTTTCCATCGCAACCCTAGCCTTGCTTAATTGTCCAGCGTTTATGGATGCCTTAGCCAGTCTGAAGGTAGCCTTGGAAAGCATTGAATTGGTATGTTCCCGAATAGAGCGAACCATGTCGCCCAAAAGCCCCAATTCACCATCCAGCAAATCGGTAACTCCGACTTGAAATCTTGCAGCTATGTCTTCCAAACGTGCGCCCTCCTCTACCATGAACTCCTCAGATAATCCCGAAATGGATCGTAACAAATCCAGAACCCGATTTTCAAACAGCAACATATGTTCCACAAAAAAGTCTGCAGCGTCAGTTGGTGTTATCCTATCCACAAAAGCCACTTCATCAGTCACACTGCGGTTTGCGGTATGGCCGATACCTGTAATCACCGGCAACGGAAAACGAGCAACAGCTCGCGCCAAACGAACATCATTGAAACAATTCAGGTCAATTGAGCCGCCCCCTCCCCTAACAATCACAACGGCGTCAAAGACATCCTTCCTTCTGAAAATTGAAATCAACTGCTCCACCATTTGTCCGGCAGCCTTGTCTCCTTGCAGCAATGATTGGAATAAATCACATTGGAAAGAGTATCCGTAAGGATTGCCTTCCAACTTCTTCATAAAATCCTCGTAGCCTCTAGAGTCGGAGGCTGAAATAACAGCCAATCTCTGGGCCACTACAGGCATCGCAAGCCTTCGATTGTTGTCGTATACTCCTTCGGACTTCAACATGGCAACAGCCATATCGCGTTCAATCTGAATCTGGCCTATGGTGTACTTGGGGTCGATATCTGAAATAACCAAACTAAGGCCCCATTTGATGTCGTACCTAACTACAGTCCTGAACAAAATGACCATCCCTTTGGATAAATCCATTCCAGATGCCGCATTGAACTTATTGGACACAAATGGCCAGGATGATGCCCAAACGATGCCCTTCATTTCACAGGTTGGAGCTGCAGCACCTGCAGGCTTCTCGACCAACGATATGTAGCAATGGCCTTTGCGAACGGCCAGGTCGGATATTTCTGCTACTACCCAAAACGACCTTTCAGAGAATGTCTGCCGAATGGCATTCGCAATACCGATGTTGATATCGGATAAACGGAAAAACGATTCCTCAGTATTGGGAACAGCGAACGGATTGCTTTGCATTTCAACCCAAATTTATGAATTTCATAGGATGGATAGTCGACCATGCCTCGAGTATGTTTAATTTTACCACATCATGCAAAATCAATCCCATCGCATACAGTTGGCACCTGGCAAGGAACGCTCTTTGAAGAATAGACATCCGTGGGTGTTTTCAGGCGCCATTCAGTCGGGTAAAAAGGAAGGACAAGAGGGCGGCCTAGTTGAAGTCTTCGACAGTGAAGGCAGTTATCTGGCAACTGGACACTTTCACCATGGCACCATAATGGTTCGGGTGATCAGCTTTGAGCAGAGAACCATCGACCAGCAATTCTGGAATGAAAAAATAGCACAGGCCTTTGACCTTCGCAAGCAATTGAATCTCCCTATCAAAGGAACAACAGATGCATTCCGATTGGTTCATGGCGAAGGCGATGGATTACCTGGGTTGATTATTGATGTGTATGGCGATACTGCCGTCATACAAGCGCACAGCGCCGGAATGCGCCTTTCAATCCAGCAAATAGCTGCCGCCCTTCAATCAGTTCAAGACCTAGCGCTGAACAACATATATGATAAGAGCGCCGAGTTCAGCGACCAACCAACAACACATGCAAACGGTTGTCTGATAGGAGGTGGTGATGAAACCGTCGTAAGTGAAAACGGACATCTTTTCCTAGTGAATTGGCGTGATGGCCAAAAAACCGGTTTCTTTTTAGACCAGCGTGATAACAGACTCTTGTTAGCTCAATATGCATCAGGAAAGAACGTTTTGAATACCTTTTGCTATTCAGGTGGATTCTCAATGTATGCTCTAAAAGCCGGTGCACAGCATGTTACTTCTGTAGATAGCTCTCGCAAAGCGATGGATTGGACTCAACGGAATGCGGAACTTAATGCTTTTGAATCTAGCCGCCACACAGCAGTATGTGATGACGTAAACACCTACTTGAAACAAGTACCCAACGGGTTGCATGACCTTATCATTTTAGACCCACCTGCTTTCGCCAAGCATCTCAGTGCGGCAGACAAGGCCGTTGTGGGCTACAGGAATCTGAACGAAACAGCCATAAGGAAAATCGCGCCTGGCGGCATTCTGTTTACATTCTCCTGTTCACAGGCCATCGACAAACAACTGTTCCGCAAAACCATTTTCACGGCAGCGGCGAAGACAGGAAGGAATGTACGAATTCTGCATCAACTTTCGCAAGGAGCAGACCATCCTATAAGCCTATATCATCCGGAAGGAGAATACCTGAAGGGTTTGGTGTTACGAATAGACTGATATCAGTCGTGAAAATCGTATTCGAAGCGACTCACCGAGTTCTTGTGGCTAGTGCCTCGCCCAGTATCAAGCCAGAATTCTGTTTCGGAAGTTAAAAACCCATTTTCATCATAGTCCATGGTGTTCCGCATCACCATATTGCCGTGCTCGTCAAAAATCTCTTCTGAAATAACTCTGTCTAGAGAATCGTATTCGAAACGAAGCAACCTAGGATTGAAGTCCCTTATACGACGCACCAATACATTACCACGTTCGTCGTACTCTGATGTAACATCAGACAAAACTTTTCCTTCAGGAGTCAACTCTGTGGCTCGTATAACTTGACCACGATCGTTATAAACAATCTCGGTTTTTCCAATCAATTTGGAGTCAGCAGATGTAACAACCTTGCCTGATGGCTTTCCAGGAGCAGCATAAATCACCTCTGACTTTTCAACTAAAACACCTTCAGCATCAAATTTGTGATGAACCAACACATCCCCATTCTCATCCAACTCGACTTTTTCAGTAGATTCCAATAAACCCTCAGCATCAAATCGCTTTACACCAACAGGAGATGCGTGGTTATTGTAAAGATATTCCACACGTTCGCCAGCCTCTTTGCCGTAATACTTTGTTTCGGACAATACCCTGCCCTGCTCATCTCTGATGTATTCGTTCTTTTCTACAGCATCAAAAGGCTCTAACAGCAAAGTGTGCAGCTGCATCCTTCCATTTTTATCGTACTCATACGTATTGATTTCGCATGATCCACCATCCTCCCATTTACGGTTCTCAACCAGATTGCCATTGGCATCGAAAATCCACTGCTCTACCAAGACCTCCTCATCGGCATCACCACCAAATGCCATTTGTCTCAAATTGGAAGCGTATTTCCTTTTGCTTTTCAATTTAATTTCCTTTGACTCCATCACAACACCCTCCTGATAGCTGTTAATTTTTCTAGAAGCACTTCCAATTGATCCAAAGGCAACATATTCGCACCATCAGAAAGCGCTTTGGATGGATTTGGATGGGTTTCAATGAAAATGCCATCCGCACCAGCGGCAATTCCCGCCTGCGCAATCGTACCAATTAAATGTGGCTGTCCACCGGTGACTCCAGAACCCTGATTAGGCTGTTGAAGAGAATGAGTAACATCCAACACAACAGGAACACCCATCTGCTGCATCACAGGAATGCCGCGAAAGTCAACAACCAAATCAGCATATCCCAGCATCGTACCACGTTCAGTCAATACGACTTGATTGTTTCCAGACTCGCGGATCTTGTCAACAGCGAATTTCATGGATGATGCGGCCAAGAATTGACCTTTTTTCACATTCACCACCTTGCCGGTTTTGGCAGCCGCAACCAGCAAGTCGGTTTGTCGACATAGAAAAGCAGGTATTTGCAATACGTCAACAAAAGGTGCGGCAAGCGAGGCTTCGTGGCTCTCGTGGATGTCGGTTACAACAGGCAAGTTGAGGTCTTTTCTAACCTTACCCAAAATCTCCAAGGCCTTATCATCGCCAATGCCAGTAAAAGAATCCAATCGCGTACGGTTAGCCTTGCGGTACGAAGCTTTGAATATGTAAGGGATCTGAAATCGAGAAGTGATTTCACTGATACGTCCAGCGATATCGAACACCATCTGCTCGCTTTCGACCACACAAGGACCAGCCATCAGGAAAAAATTTCCGGAACTCAGGTTTTTTATATTCGGGATGTTCTTAATATTATCCATATTCTTATCCTAGTTGAAATTAAATATTCAATTCATGTGTTTGGACACAACGGCAGAGAAAACATCATGCAATTTACCATTACTGGCGACAATTTCCTTGCCGAATATGTAGTCGTTGCCCCCTTTGAAATCCGTTACCTTGCCACCTGCTTGTTGCACAATGAATGCACCGGCAGCCACATCCCACGCATGCAAACCGTATTCGTAGAAGACATCGAATCTTCCAGCTGCCAACCATGCCAAATCAACAGAGGCTGATCCTGGTCGACGAATGCCGTGGGTGTTACGCATACAGTGATGAAAAATACCCATGTATGCGTCCATCCTACTGAAATCCGTATACGGAAATCCAGTGGCCACCAAGGATTCAGACATCGAATCACATTTAGAAACAGCAATGGGCTTATCATTTACAAACGCACCTACACCTTGATGGCTCCAAAAACACTCGTCCTGGTTCACTTCGTGCACGATTCCCATAACAATATCATCGCCATCAACCAAGGCAACACTTACAGCATAACATGGAACACCGTGCACAAAATTGGTAGTACCATCCAACGGATCAACAATCCATCTGTAACGCTCGCCATGTCCTGCGGCAGTATCCTCTTCTGCGATGAAACCACATCCCGGAATCAGCTTACCCAAGCCATCCACCAACATACGCTCCGACTCCCGATCCACAAATGAAACCAGATCATTGAAACCTTTCTTATGCACCACAGAACGATCGAAGCCAAATGCCTGATTACGTATAAAACTAACAGACTGATCAACGACCTCGCGTGCGGATTGGGTTATGTTGGAAAGCGAAAGCAATTTACGATTGACGATTTACGATTTACGATTTACGATTGACGATTGACAATTGAAGATTCACGATCTACGATTTATTATTCTACTTTGATATCCCAAAGCATGCGAAGTTCTGCTTCGGAGGACGATTAATGTTGAATGATAAATGCCATGATTTGCTATTTGAGATTTGAATAAAATCTAACTTGTCTTCAACCTGTTCCTTTTGTTTACCCAAATAATCCCAATTATCCCGATGATGAATAACAGAGAAGATATGATTTCAGCCTGGGTGATGTCCAAGGATCCGATATGGTATTTGGTATTCACTCTGATTTTCTCAATAAGGAATCTTTCCGTACCATTCATCACCAGATATATGCAGAACATCAGTCCAGGAACGACAATCCTTCTTCGAAGAGACCACAAGCCTGCAAATAAGAGGATGCAAGCCAATGATTCGTATAAAGGAGTCGGGAAGACTGGCTCGGGAAGCACCCTACAATGATTACCTACACAATCACTCATTCGCACACCTTCGTTAATGACATTATGCGGATAGTTGTAGGACCAAAACCAATCTGGTAGAAAACCCATCCAATCAGGCTTGGGTGAAAGGTTCGCTATTCCCCAATCACCATCACCGGAAAGGTGGCAACCCATACGTCCTGTACCATATGCAAGCATCAAACCAGGTGCGGCAGAATCCGCCATATGAAAAAGATCCATGCCATTTTTCCGTGCATACCATAGCACGGCTGCGCCACCACAAATCAGGCCTCCATACATGGTCAATCCACTGAAAGAAATCAGTGAACCAATGGGGTCTTGAATCAAATCATCTATATTCTCGAGATTGTGGAATATTTTCGCTCCAAGAATTCCGGCAATCGCGGCAACCATGGTTATGTTGCCAACCAAGTGAGCAACAGAAACCTCTTCGCTTCGCCATACGGGTTTCTCCAAACGCGACTTCTGTTTTTCATAGTAACGCATAGTCGCCGAACCGATGCCAAACAATATCCCTCCCAAAAAAGAACCTTTGCTTGAAAGCAACATACCTTGGGTATCATTTACAAAATCGCCGTAATTAGATACTACGTATAGCAATTTGTATCCAACAACAAATCCGATCAAGAAAGAGTATATCAATTCAGATGTTTTGGCAGGCTCACCAACTAGCGTCTTGATGGTTACCGGCTTGAATAGTCCGAGCTTTTCTTTGCGTCGTAGCTCCATCGATAGTGTCCATGCAGCACAGAAAAAGGAGAATGCCAACATGAATCCGAACGTTTGAATTGGCAACGGAATGTGAATGTTAAAAAGCTCCCGGAGCAGATCAGAGATAGTTGGAAACATATATGTCAGGAGAATAAAGGGGTGGTCGAATTTGTTGCTTTCTCATGTCCTTCCAAAACCGTAACATGACCATCCGCATCGGGACCGGAGAGGCGACATTTTACAACTTGGTTGACCAGCTCACTGCTGAAAGGGGCAGCTACCCGGATGTAATTGGGGGTATATCCATGAATACGGCCGTCCTTGTTTTCGGATTCGAACAATACATCTTGCGAACGGCCGCCATTGGCTTCCATGAATGCCCTGCTTTTCTTATCGGAAAGCATGCGCAGCATACGATTACGTTCTTTTCGAGTGGCCGGTGCGACCGCAGCTTCCATATTTGCTGCCAAAGTATTGTCGCGTTCGGAGTAGGTAAAAACATGCAGATAAGTCACATCCGTTTCGCGGATAAAATCCATTGTCTGCATAAACTCGTTTTCCGTTTCCCCCGGAAATCCCACAATCACGTCCATGCCGATGGATGCATGAGGCATCAGCGTTTTTATTGCATTTACACGGTCACTATAAAGACCGGATAAATACCGCCTACGCATTCTCTTGAGCACTGTGTCAGAACCGCTCTGTAACGGAAGGTGGAAATGTGGCATGAATATGTTGGATGAGGCAACCAATGAGATGATGCGATCCTCAAGCAAGTTTGGCTCGACAGATGACAATCGAATGCGAACAGGCGGAGCATTCTCTTCTATAGCCGTCAACAAATCGAACAAAGTATCAACACGGTTTCCATGCTCGTCAATTCCGAAATCGCCCAGGTTGATTCCAGTAAGCACGATTTCCTTTGCTCCGCTGTCTACGATTTTGGATATCTCATTCAATACACCCGGAATTGAATTGCTCCTACTTGAACCTCGTGCCAAGGGGATAGTGCAAAAACTGCAATTGTAATCGCAACCATCCTGAACCTTAAGGAATACGCGTGTGCGGTCGCCCGAAGACCATGAGCTCACAAATCCTGCAACTGTTTCAATTTCGCAAGAGTGCACAGAAGCAACTCCCTTGTTTCTGATTTGATCCACATACCTAGGAGCGTTGAACTTCTCAGAAGCACCCAAAACCAAATCAACTCCGGGAATTGATGCAATAGATTCTGGTTTGAGCTGGGCGAAACACCCCGTAACCACCACAATGGCCTCGGGATTTATGGACAATGCCCGATTTACAACCGTACGGCACTCACGGTCGGCGTTTTCAGTAACGGAGCATGTATTGAGTAAAAAAACATCTGGCTTATCCTCCATCGAAACTTTGCCGTAACCGGCCTCGCGAAATTGCTTGCCAATTGAAGACGTCTCAGCAAAATTGAGTTTACAACCCAAAGTGTGAAATGCTATGGTTCTGGATTCAGCCATGAGACAAAATTACGAAAAATAGCCCTCCCCTAACTTGCCAAAGTCAAGCGCATGGCACTCCATAAAAAGCTAATTTTGGGGCATGTTCAGGATACATGTTCAGATTATTTTGATTGGATTGGCCTTTTCGGTTTCCTGCACAGACAGCAGCCAAAACCACAACGGCAAAACCGTTTTTCGGTACAATGAGGCTTCTGGTGTAAGCTCCTTGGATCCTGCCTTTGCGCGTGGACAAGCAGATGTTTGGGCTTGCAACCAATTGTACAACGGATTGCTTCAGATGAACGATTCGTTGGAGGTTATGCCCTGCATAGCCGAAAGCTTTGGGGTTTCGGCCGACGGACTTGAATACCGTTTCAAGCTTCGAAACGATGTGTTTTTCCACGATAGTCCTGTTTTTCCGCGAGGCAAAGGCCGCAGAGTTGTTGCCTCTGACTTCAAATTTTCATTTGACCGGATATTGGAACCTTCCACCTTGTCACCAGGAACATGGGTATTCAACCAGGTTTTGCGTGATTCGTCCGGAAAACCATCCTTCTCGTGTATAGGCGACTCGATTTTCATTATCCGACTTTCGAAACCATTTCCGGCTTTTGCCGGATTGCTCACCACGCAATATTGCTCGGTGGTTCCACATGAGGCTGTCGAGCATTTTGGCAAGGAATTCAGGAAAAACCCTGTTGGAACCGGCCCTTTCAAGTTGTTCATATGGGAAGAGCGAACCGCCTTGGTATTCCACAAGAATGAAAACTACTTCGAATATCACTTAGGTGAGCGAATGCCGTTTGTGGATGCCGTTTCGATTTCGTTTTTATCGGACAAACAAGCAGCCTTTATGGAATTTGTAAAAGGCAAATTGGATTTCATTTCCGGTTTGGATGCCAGCTACAAGGATGAACTATTGGATCGAAATGGAAATCTTCGTGAAAAATATCGTGGGCGCTTCTTAATGGATAAAGCCCCGTATCTCAATACAGAGTACCTGGGTATCTTGATGGATTTGGAAAAATCCGAAGGCGTAACAAACCCATTGAACGACATTCGTATCCGCAAGGCCATCAACTACGGTTTTGATCGGGTCAAAATGATACGCTATTTACGTAACGGCATAGGCACTCCGGGAATTTACGGAATGGTACCACCGGGTATGCCGGGATTTGATGCCAAACAAGTTTTAGGATTTGCATATGACCCACAGAAAACGAGGGATTTATTGAAAGAGGCGGGCTATCCCAATGGCCAAGGACTTCCAGAAATCAAGCTCTCTACCACCAAGGAATACCAAGACCTGTGCGAGTTTATGCAAGGGCAGTTAGCTGAGTCGGGTATTCGGGTTCGTGTTGAAGTAAACCAAGGTGCTACACACCGCGAGATGGTTGCCAAGCAGAAACTTCCATTTTTCAGAGGCTCCTGGATCGCTGATTACCCCGATGCCGAAAATTATTTGTCACTACTCTATTCGCCAAACCATGCACCTGTAGGTCCGAACTACACACACTTTTCCTCCACCATGTTCGACTCTCTGTATGCTCGAGCTATGGTAGAGGTTGATGCAAATAACCGTGAAGTCCAATACATTGCAATGGACCAACTAGCCATGAGCCAATCCCCTGTGATAGTCCTTTACTACGACGAAGTAGTCCGACTTCGCAGAACAAACATTTCAGGCTTGGGCATGAACGCCATGAACCTGCTGACATTGAAAAAGGTCAGAGTAAAAAAATGAACCACTGGTTAGTCGACCCAATCAGCAATAAACAGGTTGGTATCCCTCGTACCCCCGTTGTTACGGTTTGAGGAGAATATGATTTTCTTACCGTCAGGACTGAACATTGGGAAGGAATCGAAAAAGCCATCGTAAGTAATCTGCTCCAAATTTTTACCATCGATATCGATCATGTAAAGATTGAAGGGGATGCCGCGTGTTGATTTGTGGTTGGATGAGAAAATAATTTTCTTTCCGGAAGGATGGAAAAACGGTGCCCAGTTGGCCTTGCCTAGGCTAGTCAGTTGACGCAGTTCGGAGCCATCGGCATTGCAGATATAAAGTTCCATTTCGGTAGGCATTACCAGACCTTCGGCAAGAAGGTCTTTATAAGTCTTGATCTGCTCTTCGGTTTTAGGTCTTGAAGAGCGGAAAATAATTTTATTTCCATCTGGAGAGAAAAACGCACCACCATCATATCCAAGGCCTGAGGTGATTTGCTTCACATTTGAGCCATCTATATTCATGGTATAAAGTTCCAAATCGCCAGAACGCAAACTGGTGAACACGATTTTATCGCCTTTGGGAGAAACCGTTGGCTCAGCGTCATAGCCTGGTGTATTGGTCAGCTTCTTGATGATGTTTCCCTTGAGGTCTGCAACAAAAATGTCGTAGGAATCATAAATGCTCCAAACGTATTTACCATCGGCCCTTTTGGGTGGCACATGCGGACAAGACGCAGAAGCTATATGGGTGGAGGCGTAAACAATGGAGGTGTCTCCAGGCATGAAATAGGAACAAGTGGTACGACCTTGGCCGGTGGATATCATCGATGGCTTGGTGTTTTTCATATCTGCCTTGGCCCAATCAGCAGTGAAAATTTGGTCGCATTGTTCACCCCATTTCGGGTTTGTAGCCTGGAAAGTGATCTGTTTTCCATCAAAACTGAAATAGGCTTCGGCATTATCACCACCGAAAGTCAGCTGTCGGATATTCTTAAAATGCTTTTCCAAAGGATATAACAAGGATGCAGTTGCGCTATCTTCAAGATCAACTGCCAATTCAGGTTTGGACGGCTTACTTTGACCTAAAGCAAAGGTTGAAAATAGACTTATAAATATGATTAATAGCGACTTAAAATATTTCATGTCTAGTAATTATTTAATATAAATTAAAGAACAAAATTACGTTTAATAATTATCAGATAAAGTCATAATGATGTAAAAGAAGGAGCGGAAGGCTTGACAAATCGAAAATCAGGCTTTATATTTGATAATGATAATTCGAGGCATGTGCAATATTCACAACACTTGCATCGTTATGCCTTGCAGTTCAAAACCTATTTAACTTAAAACACTAAGCGCATCGATTAAAAAACTACTCTGATTTACAATAATTTAAGTTTAACTTAAAACCAGGGTAGCCATGCGTAATGTTGAGGTTTCGGACAACGATTTAATCGTTTCCTTCATTAAAGGTGATGAATCAGGACTCAAAGTCTTGATTGACAGACATCAAAGAAAAATATTCACTTCCATCATGTTGCTGGTCAAAGACCGCGATATGGCCGAAGACATCTTTCAAGAGACCTTTATCAAGGTCATCAACACACTCCGTTCAGGTAACTACCAAGAAGAGGGTAAATTCCTTCCATGGGTTTTGCGCATCGCCCACAACATGGTAATCGACCAATTCCGGAGGGGAAAACGGATGCCGATGGTTCGAGATACAGATGAGTATAGCGTAATGGACAGCATCAAACTTACAGATGAGAATATTGAGGACCAAATTGTTACATCACAAATACACGATATGGTTCGTAAGTTGGTAGACTTTTTACCTGATGATCAACGAGAAGTGGTCATACTTCGTCATTATGCAGATATGAGCTTCAAAGACATTGCTGAGCAAACCGGGGTAAGCATCAACACCAGTTTAGGCCGTATGCGTTATGCCTTGATTAACATGCGTAAACTGATCAAAGAAAAACAATTGGTTTTGGTTCGTTAGAAAAGTTAGCAACGCATGCAATATGCATGTTGATTCCTTCGTTAATAGGTCAAATACAAAACTCAAACGAATGGATTCAAACATTACTAACGAAAAACTGATTCTTTACATCTACAATGAAACGGACCTACTGGATAGCGTCCTGATCCAAAAGGAAATCGATGAAAATCCAGAGGTGGAGTGCGAATTCGAAAACATCAAGGCGTCCCTGAAACTACTCGACTCGGCTCTAACCCGCCCTTCAATGGAAAGTGTAAACAAAATCATGCGGTTCGCCGCTCAAAGTCTCTCCTGATTCCAATCATGGAAGGATTTTCAAAACCTCCCCCAAAAGGGAGGTTTTGTAGTTTTGGGGTATGACAAGAAAAGACCGTTACGAACATTTTTTGGCCTACTTCAGTAAGGCTATGCCTGTAGCTGAAACAGAGTTGGAATACTCAAACCCATTTGAGCTGCTGGTGGCAGTCATTCTCTCTGCGCAATGCACCGACAAACGAGTGAATAGCGTTATGCCTGGTTTAATCAAGGCATTCCCAGACGCCAAAGCATTGGCTAAATCCACATCCGATAAGGTGTTCCCCTTTATCAAATCCATTAGTTACCCCAACAACAAGGCAAAAAACCTGGTTGGGATGGCCCAAACACTACTAAAGGAATTCAAAGGAGTCGTGCCTTCAGAAATTGAACAATTAGTCATGTTACCTGGCGTTGGCCGAAAAACCGCCAATGTGATTGCCTCTGTCATTTATGAAAAGCCCGCAATGGCAGTTGATACACATGTATTCCGGGTATCAAAGCGAATCGGCTTGGTAACACAAACCGCTTCCACTCCACTGGCTGTAGAAAAACAACTGGTAAAACACTTACCTGAAAATGTGATCCATAAGGCTCACCATTGGTTGATTCTACATGGTCGGTATCTTTGTACAGCAAGAAGTCCAAAATGTGAATCCTGCCCCTTAGCCCTTTTTTGCAGATATCACGAAGTTTTGATGAAAAGAAATAAGTGACCTAAGTCACAATTTCAAATGAATTAATATTTGCAAATTGGTGACTTCAATTTCTTTTACATGCCAAAACGGACTACCATAGTTGCCACCTCATCGGTGGTTTTTTTATTGATGACATTCGTCGCAGGTTGCACCCGAGAACCAGAATTAGATGGATATCCAGAGGTCAGCTTCATCAATGAGGTGAAGCCAATCATATCCGCAAACTGTACCCAAGCAGGTTGTCATACCGGAAGCCGTGGAGAATTCCCATTGGTTTCCTATGAAGATATCCTTGGAGCGGTTAGTCCATACAATGCCCGCAAATCGGAACTCTACAAAGCCATCACCGGAAGGTCTGAGCGAATGATGCCTCCTGGCGGACCAATGGCTGATGACCAAATACGAACCATTTTCGTGTGGATAGAACAAGGCGCAAAAAACAATTAGGACGAAAATGAAAAAAACGATCTTCCTTATTTTCTCAACATTTCTACTGGTCCAATCGTGCTACTACGACAATGCATCAGAGCTTTTCCCTCAGGCTTCCCTTTGCGACACCATTGGAGTCGTTTCTTTCACCAACGACATACAGCCATTGGTCAACGGTTATTGCGGTGCACAAAACTCCTGTCATAACACTGCTTCCAGCAGCAACAATTATGTTGGATTAAGCGATTACAATTCCATGAGTCTTGTTGATTCAACGGCTTTGATTGAAAGCATAGAGCACACTGGAAGTTTTCCAATGCCCAAAAATGGAGGCAAGTTGAGTGACTGCCGCATCAATCTCATTAAAAAGTGGCTTCGTACAGGTAAACCTCAATAAAACAGATTCCGCAAAATGAAATTCATCAATACGCTTACCATCTTTTGTTGCATTAGCATCCTTTTTCCCACTAACCTATTCGCACAGGATGATCTACTAGCGCAGCTACCCTCAGAAAATGAAACAAAAACATTTTCAATTGCGGGTTTCAAATCTACGAGGGTCATCAACTTCCACTCTTATGAGGTATTAGGAAAGCGATCTTTGGACTTCAGGATATCGCATAGGTTTGGGGATCTGTCCTCCGGTATAGATGGCTTCTATGGGATAGATGGACCCGCAAGTATCCGACTAGGTTTGGAATACAGTCATGACGGACGCTTGATGGTTGGATTCGGAAGGACGTCGTACGAGAAAATGCTGGATGGATTCATCAAATACCGCTTGGTTCGCCAGACCGAGAATGGTAGTATGCCCTTCAACATAACATTGATGAGCTCCATGTTCGTGAAAACCGGCAAGGATCCGGAGGAGTCGATCACAGATATCAACAAATACAAATACTTCTCAAACCGAATATCATATTGCCATCAGCTGATCATCGGACGGAAGTTCAGTCCAAAATTCTCTGCCCAGATAGCGCCATCATTAGTTCACTTCAATATGGCTGAAAGATTTACAGACAACAACGACTCCTACTTCTTAACAGGCGCATTACGATACAAATTCACCAAGCGCATTGCCCTTACTGCAGAATATGGAGCCCGAATGAGAACATATACCCAACAAAAGGTTTACAATTCATTGGGGGTTGGCATAGACATAGAAACTGGAGGACACGTCTTCCAAATGTTTGTAACGAACTCTTTCGGCATTGTTGAAAGTCAGTTCCTCCCCTTTAACAATACATCTTGGTCCGATAACGGAATTCGTATCGGCTTCAATGTTTCAAGGGTTTTCGACTTATAAAGCAGCTCCGCTATTGTTGCTGCGGTGTTTGTGCTTTAGCACTTTCGCCTCGATGTAAAAAATGATTTCTTCAGCGATGTTCTTGCTTTGATCCCCGCTGCGCTCCAGTTTGCGGATTGTTGAGAGCATGTAAAGACTTTGGTTAACCTTGTCGGGATGGGTAGTTATAAAATCAGCAACAGCTTTGTTGGCTGCAAGGTTGATCTCATCCATCTGTTCATCCTTCAGAAAAACGTTACGCGAAATGGAAGTATCTTCCGTATCGAAAGCCCTGGTAACATCCGATAAAATGGCGTTTGCCAGTTCAAACATCTCCAAGACACGTGTTTTTTCCAGCAGCTCCTTGTCGGGAGGATTGTTAATATTCAATACGAACTGTGCGATGCCTTCTGCTATATCCCCGATTCGCTCCAAGTTGGAGTTGATCTTTAAGCAGGCCAACACAAATCGTAGGTCGATTGCAACCGGGGTAAAGAGTGCAATAACGTTTTCACAGTCACGATCAAGCTTCAACTCAAAGGCATTCACTCGCTTTTCGTTTACGCGTACTTCACGGGCCAAGTCCTTGTCAAAATCGCGTAACGACTTCAAGGCCTTTGCCATTTGTGAACCAACAAGGTCGAACATTTCGTTCATGTCGGCCTTCAGGTTTTTAAGTTCAATATCGAGGTGCGTCATGACTTGAAAATTATCAGCCGAAACGGCCAGTGATGTAATTCTGGGTACGGGTATCCTTTGGGTTCGTGAAAATGACTCGGGTTTCATCATGTTCAACCATCTCACCTAAGTAAAAGAAGGCAGTATGATCGCTAACGCGGCCCGCTTGCTGCATGTTGTGCGTTACAATAACAATAGTGTATTCGTTTTTCAACTCGTAAATGAGCTCTTCAATCTTGGAGGTGGAAATGGGATCCAATGCCGAAGCTGGTTCGTCCATCAATAATACAGACGGCTCAATAGCCAATGCCCTGGCAATGCACAAGCGCTGTTGCTGTCCACCCGATAATTCGAATGCTGATTTTCGCAACTTGTCTTTTACTTCCTCCCATAACGCAGCTTGTTTCAAGCTTCGTTCAACCCGCTCTTCGATGAATGTTTTATGGGTGACACCGGTAACACGCAAACCATAGGCTACGTTTTCAAAAATCGATTTCGGAAAAGGATTGGGTTTTTGAAAAACCATACCTACCTTCTTGCGTAACTCGTCAGGTACAACAGACTTGGAAAAGATATCCTTACCATCCAATAACACGTCACCTTCAATACGCACGTTTTCAATGAGGTCGTTCATGCGGTTGAAAAGCCTCAGATAAGTGGATTTACCACAACCGGAAGGACCGATTAGGGCGGTGACAGTATTTTTGGGAATACCTAGTGTTATACCCTTAAGGGCATGAAAATCACCGTAATACAGGTGCAGATTTTTGGATTCCAACTTATACATAATGCATTATAGCGATTACAGGCGCAAAATTAGTCAGCAGCAAAGCCTCCAATGTTAAGCCAATATTAAGTTCTTATTACCAAGCCTAATGAAAAAGGGCCGGCAGCTGCCAGCCCTTTTCACATATTTTGTTTCGATAGCATTTATCGGATCACAGAAACCTTCCTTACGAAGGTATCTACACCGGCAACGATTTCCAATTGGTAAACGCCATTATTGAAATGTGTTACATCCAAGGACCATGCGCTTTTACCTGAACGCACAGGCCAAGTACCATCGGTTACCAATCGTCCGTTCAAATCCAAAACTCGGTATGCTACCATGTTCACTTGGTTGGACAATTCGTATGAGATGTTAGCATAACTGGAGGATGGGTTCGGATAAGGCTGACCCACGATTTGTGAGGCAGTGTTTTCAGCAATACCAACCGGGATTTTTGATATATAAGCGTTAATCATCAAATCCTCCAATTCACGGTACCGGTAGGCAGCCCAAGCAACTGGATTTGATGCAGAGCCAAGTACTTCGAACGTACGATTTGAGATTGGAGTAACCTGGTTCTGACCTACACTGATACCGTCACCAGCCATCATCCATGCTACATAAAATGACCCGGAATTGATTTGTATCGGAGCATTCAATGTAACTGTATTCCATGATCCAACAATCACGTTGGCAGGATCAACATATACGGAATCCAAAACCGTGAGCGGTGTACCATCCACACCATCATCATCCAAAACCAACACACTGAAACCAACCAAATTGTTGTTGGCAGCGATATACACACGAACTTGGTCAACATTGCAAGGGGTAAACGGTGGTACGAACTGTACACCTGCACCGCCGCCACCACCTGACCAAGATAATCCTCCTAGTCCTGCATCCAATCCAGTGTCAAATGAGAGAAGAATGCTCGACTGCGTTGTATCTACAACCTGAAGCTCAAGCTCCCTTTGGTTGTTGCTTGGTGTTGCATCACCTGTTAATTGCGTGTTGTTGATGTGCCTGAATACGCCAGGAGTTGTGGAACCGAAGGTCTGCGAGAAGATCAAATCCTGGGTGTCGCCAGGATTCAATGCATTGGTTGCAATGGTTCCCAAGGCCTGGTTCTGATTCAATGAGTTGATGACCCTAGATTGCACGTTGAACGAGGATAATGGTTGGTTACCCGTATTCTTCACTTGTGAGGTCATGGTGTAAGGAGTACCACTTGCAGAAAGGAAAAGTCCTCCGGTGCTCTCATTGTTCACAAAACTAGTAGAGGCATCGTTAACTTGGAAATTCACGATTTGTGGATAGGAGAATTTGATTGCATACTGCGATACAGGAAAGATATCATGGGAGTGTTGCAGCCCGATGTTTCCCGAGTTGTTTTCAATTCCGATGGTTACAAAGTTTCCGGGGTTATTATAAGTACCGATTTGGGCCTCGTATTGGTAAGTGATGGAGCTATCGGTTTTACTCAAAATGATTTGGAATGTATTGCTTCCTGTGTATCCAGCGGCAGCATCCCAAAAAGGTACGTTGATATAGGAAACAACCAAGGTGTCTTCCGTTGGACTGGTCCAATACCAGCATTCAGTTCCTGCAATAGGAGTTGAAGAAGCATCCGTAAAGGTTAGGTCGGATGCCATAATTGCCATGTAGTTTTGAATTCCCGTGGCCGTAGGAATTGTTGGGAATGGATGAGCAACTGGGGTGCTTGAAAATCCGATGTAGCCATTTGATCCAATACGGAAGGTGGTTACATCATACCAATAGAAATGGAAAGGGAACCCGATGGCATATGGTCCTCGGATGTTATCATCTGCAAGTCCTGACACTTGTACGGCGCCAGGTGCACCAACGATGTTTATCCAGTTATAGGTTGGACCATTGGGATCGTTACTGTCACGCCAAACATATCCGTAAGTGTCGGGACCGCCACTGGTTTGGGCCATGGTCGGGTTTGTGTCGAGGAACGTTGCAATCAGCAAGCCCATCAAGAAACATAGGGTAAATTTTCTATTCATTGGTTTGGTTTTGTGGGTTAGTGAATAACAAATAAAGAAACTTGTTTTTAAAAAACAAAGTCCGAAGGAAGAACCTTCGGACTTTGTCGTTAAGCTCATTTTATAACTATTTTATTATATTAATTTTCAAGGATTTATAACCTCCATCATAAAATAAAGAAACCTGGTACAGACCCGAGGCTAATTGTTTAACAGGCAGTTCAACTTGGTTTTTGCCTGCAGTAAAATGATCCTCCAAAACAGACACTACTTTTCCAGAAGCGTCGGTTAAAATCAACCTTGCATGGGTATCCTTAACGATTCCAATATTCAGTTGAACAAGATCAGTTGCTGGGTTTGGAAAGGCGGAGAATATAGCTACTGCTGACTGCTCTCCGATTCCGGTCGACACTTCGTCCCAGAGGATCAAATCATCCACGCCTGCTTCAATCAATGATCCAGCGTTGGCATCTTCGGCGATAAACCTAAGGGATACGTTAGAAGTTGGGGTCACATAATCTTGCACACGGAATGCAAATCGCCTCCAGCTATGGTCGGCAACATCCGTATTTTCAACATCCACATAATTGACACCATCATTGGTAATGGCCACCTGCCAGAAGTCGGTACCGGGAGTAGCTCCTTGGTCATTGGTATACCAACGGTAATAGGAGAATGCAGGGTTCGAATAATTGCTCAAGTCATAAACAGGGGATAACAAGGTTGTTTTACCTCCATCTACATCGTTCTCACCCGCCCCAGCACTGGGCCCACTTGCATTTCCAGTGATGGCACAAAATTGACCGCCTACCGTGTTTTGGTCGCCAGGCTGCACTACTGCAGTTCCAACATAAGAAGGAACAGGGATATCAATCAACCATTCGCCTGTTGTGGCGTTGTCGGATGGCAAGCCTGTGGTCCAACTTCCCGCAAAGGCATCAAAGTCCTCCAGCAATAACTGATCGAATCCGACCAGGATATAATATGGGATGTTAGGGTTTGAAGCTTCAGCGCCTTCAGGCATGATGTTGGTGAGTGTACCACAATTGTCTTCAACTCCCAAATAATATTCGATGATGGTTCCTTTAGGTTGTGATGGAATGCTACCCTGGTAATTGTTTCCTCCGGTGTTGCCTAACACAAACGGCGTGAATGCACCAGAGCCTCCTATCCTGTAAAAGCCACGGACTATGGTACCAGCACCAAGACCTAATACCGTGGCATCCACATTGACAGGGGAATTTTCCACAGCCTGTAAAACCTGGTTGTGGTTTACATTGACAGCTGCGCCAAGGGTAATGCCATGAATGGCGAAGGCTGAGGTGATGTCGCAAAAGTTAGGAGTTCCATTGGTTAGATCACCGTCATTGTCATCCAAAGTCAATACCTCATACAGTATGTCTTGAAACAATTGTCCTTCGGTACCGTCAGGACCGGTTATACCGGCGTAGAAACTTTCTGCAAACAAATCCATCATTTGTTGGAGATTGCCAAGATTGAGATAAGTATCCCAAAAACAGCCAGCGATGATTTCCCCATCGGCATGCACTTCACCGATAAGATCTTGCGGAAAAACCTTTTTGTTAATGTCGTAACGACGAACAAATCCGGTGGCATTGCTTGAATAAAATCCAATACCGAGAATTGGCGAATCCGTGATGCCAAGCGCCCAAATATCGGCATACCCCTCACCCATTGCACCATTGTCGAAACTGAAGCCTTGGGATTGGTAGAACTTGTCGTTTATACCGTGACCGTATTCATGATAACAAACATCGGCAACCAAAGACGTTGCATTGCAACCACCACCAGCAGCATAAAAATTGATTGATGAACCGTCGTAGAACGCATTGCAGTTACCAGCTACATCCACATTGGCAGGCAAAGGTGTGTCCATACCTGTGAAATTGGGGTAGAACGACTTCATGAAATCATGCACGGTATTGACAGCGTAAAACGTTGTGCGCTGACGGATGTCGGTATTATTATCGGCTGAAAGGTTATTGGCACCGGGAGCCAGTGGAACGGTCCAAGCAGGCGTAACATTGTTGGTCCTTACTCTGACCCATGGACCTTCCAAAGACAATGTGGCATTTACAGGGGCCGTGTTGGTGAGTCCCAGATAACCTGTGGAGTCGGTATAATAGGTTGTGCCACCAACTACCATTTTGAGATTTCGTAGCGGCTCTACGGTTGATGGATTGTATGGGTGTGTAGTGTAAAGTGTTCCGGTAACATTTACATCGGTGTTCGCGATGTGCACTATTTTATTGTTACGATATAAAATCTCTCCGTTATTGGCGTCCACTAGAGTGTAATAACGGCCGGGGATCCCTTCAGAGTCTAGGTTTTCTACGGTAACCTCATAAACTAGACGGTAGTTGTATTCGCGGAATAAAGGAATGGGTAATACTTTGAGCGTGCTATTGGCGATTGCAGATTTAACACCAGACACGTTGGCCGTAGCAAAATTCACTGCAGACTGCTCAGAGATGTGCGGAGTTGTGGAAATGCCAATCTGAGGATGGTAATCGAGGGAAAACTGCATCAAACGTCCATCTTTGGTGAACTTGACTTGCACTTGGCTCCACAACACCTCGAGCCCTTGGTATCGTTGTGTGTAATTAACGTAATCATATTTCTTACCATTTGAAATGGAACGGAAATTCAGGTTTTCCTGTTGGACGTTGAATGAAAACAACTCAGTTCCGATAAACCGCTCTGCTTTGTCGCGTAAGGTGGCTCCGCTTAAAGCGATGGGGGCGCCAAACGCCTTGTGGGGCAACTGGCTCTCTTCATTGAAGACCACATTCCAAGAGCCGTTGCGGGAAATAAATTGCTGCCAAGATGGATCTTGTCTCAATTGCTGCTGATATAAGAGGTCGTGTACCCTATGAGGATTTTTTATGAAAGTAACCCTTAGCGGATCGCTGTAACCATCAAAACGACCACTAGCCATGGTTAGGCTAACAATAAAGAAGCACACGGATAGTGTTAAGATTTTTTTCATGAGACAAATTTGCTTTAAGTCCAAAAATAATCAAAAGACGATAAATCTGATTGTCAGTTCAATGTAATTAATATTGCTACCGTTACTTATAGAAAAAGTACAAGTATTTAACAATTAGCACAATGGATAATTAGGTTTAAATTTGTGGATTGACTTGATGACATGAAGACTTACACCTTGGAAATGAATGGTATGGTTAGGCAACTGCTATTGTCGAGCCTGGGAACATTGCGTTTTGTGATGTTCAATGAAGCCCACCCTCTGGCCAATGCGATCCGTCAATTAGAGCTCACCAATGCCAAGGATGTGGGACTGTTGTACGACAAGATCAAGCAATCAGGTGAAGGCGATGTGATTCGGTTGAGTTTGGATGAGGAGATTTTGATTTATACATCGATGGATATTACATGCAAGGCGTACATGACCGACCTGGGAGATGCATTGAGGAAACTTAATGAGCCCGGGTTAAAAAAGGGAGAGCCTGGTTTTACAGAAATTCGAAGCACTATTTTAAAAGGCTGTGAAATTGTAATGGAGGGTATGCGAAGCTCCTTTGCGGATGAAGAGGATTTCGGAGAGCGGGTGGATGTGTTGGAGCAATTTGTATTGGTCTGATCAAATCCAACCATTCATCCTGTAATAAGCAAGGGCAACCATTTCACGGATACAGATGATTTCAAGTTTCAAATAATTCCAGAAGTCGTAACGCAATCCGTCGCTGGCCGAAACATCCGGAACATAAGAGCGGCCACCTATTTTTCGGAAATCATAATCCAAGTCGATAAACATGGCGTTTTCGAAAGCCGGAACCGCCAATACTTTTTGATACCCGACTTTGTAAAAACTCAATACACTTCGACGCATGTTTTCGGGAGCCGTAACCAAGGCAAAGGCTGTTTTCTTGTTTTGCAAAATCTTCGAAAGGCCCATTACTTGCGCTCTGGTATTGGTTCCTTCGTGAGAAAACGATATCCTAGACATAACCACTCCAAAACCTTCTAAAAAACGCACCATCTGAACAGATACCGAAGAATCAGGCGGGTGGGCAATCACCAATTTCGCATCTGGAAACTCTTTGGCCAACTGGGCAGAATAATAAAGCCGAATCAAATTGGATTCGGAAGGCATGCCTCCTCCTCCAAGCATCACAATGTGGGAAGGTTGCTTACGAATTGACGAAGCAGTTTGCATGCTTTCGCCCAGCCATCTGTGCCAATAAAACGGTAGCGATGTAAACGACAGTATCAACATCAAGATAAAAACAAAACCACTGGCAAAAAGTACATATTTTAGTAAACGCACCATAAACCTGACAGCCTTCGTATGTGTTTCCATAATCGATGTAAATTTCAGAGCAATTGGATTCAGGTAATTACATTTGTAAAAGTATATGAAAAAACCCGTCCTACTCCTATTTGTCGCTACGATTTGCTTTCTGCTTCCTAGCGGTTCAATAGCACAAACCAAGACCGCTTCCTCATCCGAGATTTTGCTGTCATTGGAAAAATTAAACACCTTGGGCTCTGTGCTCTATGTTGCGGCCCATCCTGATGATGAAAACACTAGGTTACTGTCATACCTGGCCTCCGAAAAAAAATTCAGAACAGTCTATATATCACTAACGAGGGGTGAAGGCGGACAGAACCTCATCAGTCAAGAAATCGGCATGCCACTAGGCATGATTCGTAGCCGAGAATTGATGGCTGCACGAAAAGTGGATGGCGCCGAGCAAACATTCGGTAGTTGCGATGATTTCGGCTATTCCAAATCATCAGACGAAACAATGCGCATCTGGAAAAAAGAAGACGCCCTTCGCGACCTTGTATGGGCGATCAGGAAATACAGACCGGATGTCATCATCAATCGCTTCCCTACAAACAAGGATGCTGGTCACGGACACCATTCCTCCTCCGCTTTACTGGCCATTGAAGCATTTAGGTTGGCCGCGGACCCGAAAGCCTATCCCGATCAGCTTTCATATGTGGAAATATGGCAAGCTAAACGCTTCTTTCAAAACACTTTCAACAACCGTAATCTTCCCGACTCGGCTTATGCGGGTCAATTGAAAATCGATGTAGGTATATTCAATCCGTTACTTGGAAAATCCTATGGCGAGATTTCAGCCAACAGCAGGAGCATGCACAAAAGCCAAGGTTTTGGTGTGATGAGCCAAAGAGGTACGATGATTGAGTATTTTAAAAAAATTGATGGCGACACTGCGGTCACAGATGTGTTTGCCAAAATACCTACAGGATGGGAAAGAGTTACAGGTGGCAACCGCATCAAATCTGTAATCGATAAAATCATCAAAGATTTCGACGTAAGAAATCCATCGAAATCGGCTGAGCAACTAGTCAAGTTGCTACCTATGATTCGTAATGTCAGCGATCCCTATTGGAAGTCTGTCAAGGAACAAGAATTGCTCGAAATCATAAAGGCATGCTCTGGCCTATGGTTTGAGGTATCCACAAACAGGTACAAAGCAGTTCCGGGTGATACGATGGGAATTACCATAGCCGCTGTTTCCAGGTCATTGCCAGGCGTGAATCTTAAAAATGTTCGATACAATGGCATGGATACGGTCATGTCGAGAACATTGAACACCAACGAAACTTTGCTTACAAGAAGCAACATTACTATTTCACCAAGCAGCTCTTACAGCAATCCATATTTCCTTGACCCAACTTTGAGAAAGCAACTGCCTCAATTAGGAATTGCATGGAACGAAGACCCGCTACAAGCTGTTTTCATTTTCGAGCTTTACGGCGAGCAATTGGCCTATCAAATTCCATTCACCTACAAATGGGTAGATCCTGTTAAGGGAGAATGTCATAGGCCATTTGAAATCGTACCATTGGTTTCCGTTGCGGCTAATGCTCCAGTTGCTATTTCAAACAAGGGCGCCAACACGCAAGTAACTTTCGAAATCACTACAGAAAAAGACTCGATAGAAGGGTATGTTAAGCCTTTACCCCCCTCGGGTTGGAGCTGCCTACAAGATTCCATTGCATTCAAAACCCTGGAGAAAGGCAAACCCGTTTCAGTATCATTCACTCTTTCTCCCCCATCACCCACCGACCGTGTCATCACTTCTGATATACAAAAACTCAACAGCATGAAAGCTTATGCTGTTGTTAATGGCAAACAGTATCGGCATACGGTAAAAAACATACAGCATGACCATATTCCTTCAATAGTGTACCTGGAAGAAGCCTCTGTGAGACTGGTGGCGACATCGTTTGAAACCAAGTCCAAAAGAATAGGCTACATTACTGGAGCTGGAGATGAGGTTGCTCAATGCCTAAGCTTAGCTGGATTTCAAGTGGATATGCTGGATGGCAAGACCTTCCTGAATGGATCGCTGTCTGACTACGACGCCATCATTACCGGAATACGCGCTTACAACACCATCGAAGAAATTGGAAGTTGGCAGTCCAACCTTATGCAATATGTTGAAAACGGAGGTACGCTAGTGGTACAATACAACACCAACAATTTCCTTGGAGGAGTTAAATCTACGATCGGACCCTACCCTTTCAAAATCACACGTGACCGTGTTACAGAAGAAGATGCCCAACCCACATTCAACATCCCCAACCATCAGTTGTTGAACCACCCCAACCAAATAACCAAATCAGATTTTGATCATTGGGTACAAGAGCGCGGACTTTACTTTGCCGGTGAGACATCACCTGAATACAGTAAACCCATTTCCTGGAACGACCAAGATGAAAAACCTATGGACGGCTCCATCATCTATGCCAAGAAAGGAAAAGGACAATTCATCTACACGGGCATTTCATTCTTCCGACAATTGCCTGCGGGCGTTCCGGGGGCGTATAGGCTGATGGTAAACTTGATTAACGATTGACGAATTACAATTGACGATTGACGAATTACAATTGACGATTGGGGCCTGAGCTTGATTAACCTGAACCTATTGTAGGGATGAAAATTGACCAATGATTAATAACTCATACAGAAACTGATTAATCAACATAACAAAATGACTGAACCACCCCCTATTGGTACTTGGAAAAAATGGTATTGGCTGGTAGCTGGATTCCTTGGTTTACAAATAATCTTGTATTACTTGATCACCATTATTTACGCATGAGCGCTATTGATTGGATAGTATTGATTTCGACGTTGGTATTCATCACCGTATACGGAATCTATAAAAGCCGCGGAAGCAAAAACATTGAGGGATACTTGCTTGGCAATCATTCTATGCCCTGGTATGCCATCGGATTATCCATCATGGCTACGCAGGCAAGTGCAATAACTTTCTTATCAGCACCTGGACAAGCATTCTCGGATGGCATGCGCTTTTTACAGTTTTACTTTGGACTACCACTGGCCATGATTGTGTTGAGTGTAACGGTTGTTCCGCTTTTTCATCGCATGAAAATTTATACGGCTTATGAATATTTGGAGAACCGTTTCGATTACAAGACAAGGGCACTGGGAGCGTTTCTGTTTTTGATTCAACGTGGTTTGGCTGCAGGACTAACAATATACGCTCCTGCCATCATTCTTTCCAGTCTGCTCGGTTGGAATATCTATTGGACTAATATCTTCATCGGAGGAATCGTGGTGGTTTACACCGTTGCCGGTGGAACCAAAGCGGTAAGCCATACACAGATGGGACAGATGGCCATCATTTTTTCTGGAATCATCTTAGCTGCTTTCCTCATATTCAGCATGCTGCCCGATGTGTCATTCAACGAGGTGGTAACGATTGCAGGGAAAACCGGGAAAATGAACCTTGTTGATTTATCATTCGACCTGCAGAACAAATACAATGTGTGGTCAGGACTGATTGGAGGTTTCTTTTTAGCACTAGCCTATTTTGGCACCGACCAGTCTCAAGTGGGACGTTACTTGGGAGGTAAATCGATTACTGAATCGAGACTGGGGCTGTTGTTTAACGGCCTTGTTAAAATACCTATGCAGCTTTTCATTTTATTCATCGGAGCCCTGCTTTACGTATTCTACATCTTCCAGCCTCAACCAGTATTCTTCAATAAGGTTGAAACAGAAAAGGTGATGGCAACCAGCTACGCTGGATCTTACATGCAGGTTCAAAATGCCTTCGATACCAACAGAGAGCTGAAAGAGCAAGCAACCAGAGGCATGTTGGAGTCAATCAGATCGAACGATGAAAAATCAACAGAGTTGTATGCTGATACCCTAAAGCAATACAACAAACGAGCCGACGAACTCCGCCAAGAGGCCAAGGCGGTATTGAAAAGTTCTGACTCTAACGCAGACACTAATGACACCAATTATATTTTCCTGAGGTTTGTGATAGATCATTTGCCAGCTGGCATAATTGGACTGCTTATTGCGGTGATCTTTGCCGCTTCCATGTCCTCAACATCATCCGAGTTGAATGCGTTGGCATCTACCACCGTAGTGGACATTTACAAAAGAGCCATCATTAAAAACAAAAACGAAAAACATTACTTGATTACATCCAAATGGGCGACTGTCTTATGGGGGTGTTATGCCATATTGGTGGCCCAATTCGCAAACCAACTAGGAAGCCTTATTGAAGCCGTCAACGTCTTGGGGTCACTGTTTTACGGTACAATACTCGGAATCTTCTTGACAGGATTTTACATCAAACGGGTAAATGGCCACGCAGTTTTCATTGCAGCATTGATTGCAGAGGCCGGTGTTATCGCATGTTATATGTTTACAGACATATCGTTCCTTTGGTATAACCTGGTAGGATGTATTTTGGTAATCGGAATAGGACTTTTGATTTCCTTGTTATGTGAGAAGAGTGACACTTCGACCAATTAAACAAAAACCCCGTCGAGTTTCGACGGGGTAGATGCATTTTGAAGTTGATTAGTAATTATTATTTACGCCCTTTGGTTCCTGCATTTGGCTTCCAATCAACAAGCGCCTTCTCCACATCATCCTTGTACCAAAAGTTGGAAGCTTGATCGCCGAGTTCTTTTGCTTTAAGAGCGAATCGGTAAGCCTCAGTCATGTTTTTCATGGCCGCATAGATTTGGGCTTTGGTCCAATGATTAAACCAGTCGGACTTTAAGGCAATGGACTGATCAACATAGGTCATTCCTTTTTCCAATTCCTTGTTGTTGTCTAAGTGATATCGTGCAGCAGAATTGTAAACACGCCAGGTTTTACCCAATTCCTTGGAGATGTTGTCCAAAGCTTGTGCTTCAGTATCCAGCATAACGGGAATCGCCAAACGGGTACGCTCCCACTCCATCACGATCATACCTTTGGAATCGGAGAAATCGGAAAAATAAAACATCAAGCGTTCACGGAATTCACAGGAAACGGGCTTCACCATGAAACGGACTTGGTCCTCCTCCTTTTTGTAGGAATCAACCGAAGCATTCACGTCTTTGTTTAGGATTACCGTGAACTCCGATTGATTTGGAATGGTAAGCAATGAATATTTTCCTTTGGGGATCTTATTTCCCATAATGGTTACATCCCGACTAAAAGAGATTTTGGTGGCCGCATTGGCACCGGTTCGCCACAATTCATTGTAAGGGACCAAGCCCCCAAAGATAGATCTGCCTTTGGCCCCTGGACTGGCATATTCAATGGAAATGTCTGTTAAACCCATGGTTTGGGTAACTGAGGCAGAGGGCGAAGGCTGTGGCAACTGCAATTGTGCGAATGTGCTTCCGCCGGAAAGTAACATAGCAGCAAGTAAAAGGCTTTTAATTTTCATAATGTTGGTTTTGTTGGATTTGATTTCAAGTTTAAGAAACAAGGTCATGCACTAGGGAGTTTATTTTAAAAAGCATATTTATTGAATTGATTAACAGTATCATATGTATTTTTTAATAAAAAACGTAACCTTGGCCACTAGGCTGAGGTATAAGGAACTGTTTTTAGGGTTTATGATTCAGGTTAGTTAAAATGGCGCCCCGTAAGGCGCCATTTTCATTTTCAACCTATCCCATCAAAAAATAAGAAATAATGTAACCTTGACGAACGTTTCCAAGTACAAGGAACTGTTTTTAGGGTTTATGATTCAGGTTAGTTAAAATGGCGCCCCGTAAGGCGCCATTTTCATTTTGTGCCGGCAAGCCCCGACAAATCGCTTACGATGATTGAGGCAGCACGTTTTGAGGCGCCATTCCCACCCAGCATTTCAATTAACCGGTTGTAATCGTGCATCATCTTACTTCGTTCTGAAGAGTCGGACAGAATATTACGCAATTCCATTTCCAAATTTTCCAAATTGAGTTTGTGTTGAATCAGCTCGGTAACACACTCGGAATCCATTACCAGGTTCACCAAGGAAATGTACTTGACTTTTACTAACCAGCGAGCGATATGGTATGAAATGGGATTTCCTCTATAGCACACAACCTGCGGAACTCTGAACAATGCTGTCTCCAACGTGGCTGTTCCCGATGTGACCAAGGCGGCTCTGGCCGATGAGAGTAAACCGTATGTATTCCCGTAAACAACCTCAATCAATCCTTGAGCGTTGAACGAATCGTAATATTCTTTTTGTATGCTTGGAGCAGCGGCAATAACGAAACGATGGTCGGGGAACTTTTGGGCCGTTGCAACCATCAGCGGAAGCATGGCAGATATTTCCTGTTTCCTGCTTCCAGGCAACAACGCCACAATAGGTCTGTTATCTGTTCCCCTATCAAATGAATAATTTTGCGAAATGGCGTCTAACAGAGGATGACCCACAAAATCCACGTGGTAACCCAAATTCTCGTAGAATGGTTTTTCAAATGGCAGTATGACCATCATCCTATGGACATGCTTTCGAATGATTTCAATTCGGGATTGCTTCCATGCCCAAATCTGGGGAGAGATATAATAATGAACTCGGAATCCTGATTCATGGGCAAATCGAGCCATTCGCAAATTGAAACCCGGATAATCCACCAAGATCACCACATCGGGATTGAACGACTTGATTTGCTCTTTGCAAAGCTCCAAATTCCTGAGAATGGTGCGAAGATTGAGCAGCACTTCGGCAAACCCCATGAATGCCAATTCACGGTAATGCTTTAGCACTTTTACTCCCGCACCTTGCATCAAATCACCACCCCAACCCTGAATTTCAGCACGACTATCAAACTGACATATTTCCCTGACCAGATTAGATCCGTGAAGGTCGCCAGAGGCCTCTCCTGCTATAATGAAATACTTCAATGAAATTGGAGGTTAAATGCTTATTGGAGGTAATGAAAAAAGTAATACAATCCGAAGACAAAAGTGACCAACAGAATACCACGACCTGTGTATTCACGGTTAGCCTTCAACATAAAATATCTGAAAGGAAATACATTTAAAAAAATGGAAATCACTTCCACCGTACTCTCCCTGAATATAGGAGGCCTGTCGAAAAAGTATCCGGAAATCCAAATATTCAAATACTTCAATCCGAAATAGCCAAATATCATCACGATTAGTGCGATGATAATCCCATTCAGCATGGTATCTTTTTTAAACATCCCAGCGAAGTTTATTGAGTTGTTGGAAAGCATGGTGGGCAGTGAAGTCGAATAAAACAGGCACCACGGAAACAAAACCGTTTTTCAAAGCCCATTCATCTGTGTCATTTCCTTTGTCGTAATTTTTGAATTTGCCAGTCAGCCAATAATATGGTCGCTTACGCGGATCCATTCGTTCATCGAACTCTTCTTCCCATTTGGCATTGGCTTGCCTGCAAACTTTGATTCCCTTGATACGCTTCAGCGGCAAATCAGGGAAATTCACATTGAGCAAGGTTTCGGATGGCATTCCGTTTGTCAAAATATTCTTAGATATCAATCTTGCATAATGAACACATGCTGAGAAATCGGCCTCCATACTGTAGTTGTTTAGGGAAAAGCCGATTGATGGAATGCCCTCGATGGCACCTTCCATGGCAGCCGACATCGTACCTGAATAAATCACATTGATGGAACTGTTCGAACCATGGTTGATGCCCGAAACGCATAAATCCGGCTTACGGTGAAGAATCTTGTTAACGGCGAGCTTTACGCAATCAACCGGTGTTCCCGAGCATTGCCATCCCAAAAACTCTCCATGAAACTCCACCTTGTCCAGACGCAATGGCTTACCAATTGTAATGGCATGTCCCATTCCTGATTGAGGGCTGTCTGGAGCTACAACCACCACTTCGCCGAGTGTAGACATTGCCTCAACCAATGATCTTATACCGGGTGCGGTTATACCATCATCATTAGTAACCAGAATTACAGGTTTGTTAGACGCAGATTTTTTGATGTTTTTGTTCTTGGATGCCATGGGGCAAAAATAGGTTAAAAGATCAAAGCAGAACCTTCATAACGATGTTAGCACGCGAAAGAAAAAGACCCGCAGCATTGTGCTACGGGTCTGAATTGTTGACCTTACGGGGGCATAAAATAAAAACTAGTTGACTGAAATCCTGCGGGGCTCGGCCGGTTTGGATTCCTCCTTTTTTGGAAGTGTAACCATCAGAATTCCGTTCTGATAACTTGCAAAAACAGCATCAGCGTTTACTGAATCCGGCAAGGTAAAGCTCCTACTAAATGAGCGGATGCTGTATTCGCGCCGAGTACAATTTTGCTGAGAATCGTTGGCCTCTGATTTAAATTCCGCTTGAACGTTCAGGATTCCTTCTTCAACAGTCACCTTGAAGTCATCCTTGTTGAAACCAGGAACCACGAAATCCAATCTGATACTATTAACAGAATCATAAATATTGACTTTAGGAGAATGAAGCGATGAGGTTGTAGGGGTTGAAACCTCGTCCATTAAATCGCGGATCAGGTCATTAACGGTTAGAAATCGGTTACCTGCTGGATTAGCTTTTGCGGTTTTGTTGTTGGTGATAAACATGGTTTGAATGTTTTAGTTGTTTCCCAAAACCCATCAATTTGCATTCCACCTAGTAAAATTCGAAAAAAAGATGTCAAATTGGCAATATTTCCATAATAAAAATGTCATTATGACACTATTCACTAAAGTTTGACCACCTGAATTTCACCCTTTTCAATAGATCTAACTATGGATTCGATGGCTGCATCATCGCCCTCCGCATCATATTCGCTTTTCAATGTTGAGCCAAAAAGTCGAGCCAAGCTTTGCCAAAAGAAGGCTTGAAAGGAACCCCTGAGCTCCTTTACAAGATTATAGGAGGTAGAACCCGTTTCGCGGTCAACAAGCTTAATGAGAATGGTTCCTTGGGTAAAGGTCAATTTTTTGAGGTCTTTTTCGAATCTAGCCTTCATCACCTTTTCCTTTTCCTTGATAAACTTATTTCGAGCTCGCTCTGTGGGAAGCAATGCAATGGAGTCGTTAATCTGTTTCAATGTTTGGGCAGCCAGCTTTGCGTATGGATATGCTTTCAGCACATCACGACGTAGTTTCAGATATCTCTTAAGGTTTTCTGCTCGATGTGGATCAGCAGCGGTAATAACCTCAAAAACAGGCAATGAAACGAAAGGGATTGTATCGGCACCTACCACAACTGCTCGGGTTACAACGGGAGGCAGTCCGTCGGTTTGGCCTTGACTGCGAAGACCCAGCAAAAGAAGAAATGTTATGATTAAGATGGTGCGCATTTTACACCCAATGATATGCAATAACCTCGCCAAAGGGGATTTATTGCTTAACCCTGTCGATTTTTCTTCCAAGCAGAACCTTTGGCAATTGGTCCTGGATTATTGAGGATGGATTTAGAGGAGGCACTTGCTAACTCGGTTGCCAATAGTGCTGCAACCATGGAATCCACTTCATTGAAACCAGCTAGATATTCGGGTTTGAAATATGACTTGACAAAGTGCGTATCGAAATTACCTGACCGGAAAGCCTCATGCTTGAGCACAAATGTGCAAAACGACAAAGTGGTTGCCACACCTGTGATGCGATACTCTTCAATGGCCCTTAGCATCCGCTCGATCGCCTCTTCCCTATTGGCTCCATGAACCACCAATTTGGCGATCATCGGATCATAATAAATCGGGATTGTCATTCCCTCCTCAAAGCCATCATCGACTCGTACTCCAGGCCCTTTCGGCGTTTGGTACTGCGAAAGCGTGCCAATATCAGGCAAAAAATCATTCAACGGATCCTCCGCATAAACGCGCACTTCAATCGCATGGCCTTTTATTTGAAGATCATTTTGATTGAACGAAAGTTCATGGCCCATCGCAACCCTTATCTGCTCTTTCACCAAGTCAATACCGGTAATCATCTCCGTAACGGGATGCTCAACCTGTAACCGGGTGTTCATTTCAAGGAAATAGAAATTCAGGTTTTCATCCAACAAGAATTCAACGGTACCGGCTCCAACATAATCACAAGCCTTTGCAACCATTACAGCGCATTGACCCATTTGCTCTCGCAACTCAGGAGTCAAAACGGATGATGGTGCTTCTTCAATAACCTTTTGATGCCTGCGTTGGATGGAACACTCACGTTCGAACAAGTGTACGATGTTTCCATGCATGTCGCCCATCACCTGCACTTCAATATGTCGAGGCGAACCCACATAACGCTCTATGAATACCGAACCATCACCGAAAGCGGACGTTGCTTCACTGACAGCCAATTTCAACATTTCATCAAATTGTGATTCGTGCTCGACAATGCGCATGCCTTTACCCCCACCGCCTGCAGAGGCTTTTACCAAAATGGGGTATCCCACTTCACCGGCTATTTTACGAGCCTTATCAATATCTGTTATCGCGTAATCGGTTCCAGGAACAAGAGGAATATTGTATTTCTTGACAGCATCCTTCGCTCCTAGCTTACTGCCCATGATTTCCATGGATTCGGGAGAGGGACCTATAAGAATCAAGCCTTCGTCTTTAACCCGACGTGCAAAAGCGGCATTTTCCGACAGGAAACCGTAACCAGGATGGATCGCATCCGCACCAGTTGACTTTGCTGCACCGATGATCTTGTCGAAGACTAAATAAGATTGTGCCGAAGGAGGGGGACCGATATGGATAGCTTCATCGGCATAACGAACGTAAGGCGCTTCGCGGTCGGCATCAGAAAAAACCGCAACCGTTTGGATGCCCATTTCACGAGCACTGCGCATGATACGCAGAGCGATTTCGCCTCTGTTGGCAACTAGGATTTTCTTTATTTCTCGAATGCCTTTAGATGCCATTTTCAAATTTGAATTATCCCTTGCGGGTAATCATTCCGATGATTTTGTAAACCAGTTTTGCCAAAGTGTATTCGGAAAGTATTTGTCCTTCAGCTGGAGCAACTTCAACCACATCGAAACCGATAACTTTCTTTGTAGCCACTACCATGCGCAAAAACTCCAAGGTCTCATGCCAATACAATCCATTTGGTTCGGCGGTACCAACAAAAGGAATAACCGAAGGATCGAAACCATCAGCGTCAATCGTGATATAAACCTGTTCTCCCATCGCCGCCAAGGCCTCTTGCATCCAATTCGGATTAGATCGCACGTAATGGGCATAGAAGGTGTGAATGTTATTGGATGCCTTAATCAACTCGGCTTCCTCCTTGCATTGCGCTCGAATTCCGATTTGAACCAAATTAACTCCTAAATCATGTACACGAGCCATAACTGAGGCATGCGAATATGGATTGCCATGATAGGATTGGCGGAGATCGGAATGGGCATCAATTTGCAAAACGGTGAACTCACCGTACTTCTTCATGTGAGACTTGACAAAACCAAGTGTAACGGTATGTTCCGCTCCCAAGGATATCACGAACTTGCCATCGGATATAAGTTTATCGGTTTCCTTCTCAATAAGATCAACGGCATCCGCATCAAACTTTCCTGTGAAGTCAATGGGTTCTAGTGTGGCGATGCCTCCTTTACGGAATGCCTCGTCGTCTATTTCCTCATCATAGAACTCCACGAAATGAGAAGCCGACAATATGGCTTCTGGGCCTTTCGCGGAACCACTCAGATAGGATGATGTGTGCTCGTAAGGAACAGATTGTATGACGAACCTGCTCGATTCATACGAATGAAGCGCAGGGTCTTCAATCGCTAGAAAATTATTTTCGGAAGATCTGGCCTTCATACAATCACTTTTTCAAAACATCTGCAACCAAGTCGGCTGCTTCCTTCAACTGAATGGCAGAATAAACCTTTAGGCCAGACTCATCGATGATTTTCTTGGCTTCTTCGGCGTTGGTTCCTTGCAATCGAACAATGATTGGCACCGGGATTTCGCCAATGCTCTTGTATGCATCGACAACACCTTGAGCCACCCGGTCGCAGCGAACGATTCCACCGAATATGTTTACCAGGATAGCTTTCACGTTTGGATCCTTTAGGATGATACGGAATGCTTGCTCTACCCGGGCGGCATTGGCAGTACCTCCCACATCGAGGAAGTTGGCAGGATCTCCACCAGCGAGCTTAATGATATCCATGGTAGCCATCGCCAAACCGGCACCGTTAACCATGCAACCCACGTTTCCATCAAGCTTAACGTAATTCAAATTATGCTCTCCAGCTTCCACTTCGGTTGGATCCTCTTCTGTGATGTCGCGCATGGCGGCATAGTCAGGATGACGATACAATGCATTCTCATCCAAATTAACCTTTGCATCAACTGCTATGATCTTATCATCGGATGTTTTTAGAACCGGATTTATCTCAAACATTGATGAATCGGTAGATTCATAAGCTTTACAAAGTGCGGTAACGAATTTGGTCATTTCCTTAAATGCGTTTCCGCTCAGTCCGAGATTGAATGCGATCTTACGGGCCTGAAAGGGAAGCAAACCGGTTTTAGGATCGATCTCTTCTTTGAAAATCAGATGAGGGGTTTTCTCAGCTACTTCCTCAATATCCATTCCGCCCTCGGTTGAGTACATTACGATATTGCGACCTGTCTGACGGTTAAGCAAAACACTCATATAAAATTCTGATGTGGACGAAGGACCGGGATAATACACATCCTGGGCAATCAGCACCTTGTTCACTTTTTTTCCTTGTGGACCTGTTTGAGGGGTGACCAATTGCATCCCGATGATGTTGGATGCTTTTTCGTTCACTTCATCAAGGCTTTTAGCCAGCTTCACGCCTCCACCTTTACCTCTTCCACCTGCGTGGATCTGGGCTTTAACCACCCACCATTGGGTACCTGTTTGCGCTTGCAGTTCTTTGGCAGCGGCTACGGCTTGCTCGGGGGTGTCCGCTACGATCCCCTCTTGGATGGCAACACCGAAACTCTTCAGGATCGATTTGCCTTGATACTCATGAATGTTCATAATAAAAACGGGCTTGTTTTAAACCACGAAAGTACCGAAACAATTGACTATTTACAATTGACCAATGACAAAATAGAGCAGGCAATTGCGAGCCATATTTTCAATAGAGGTAATGAAAATCAGGATTTTTTGAAATACTTCTTCGCAGTAGGCACATAATCCCGGATTTTTTCGATTCGGGTTTGATCGCCCGGGTGGGTACTTAGGAATTCAGGCGGCTTGGGCCCTTTGTTCAAATCAATCATTCGTTGCCAAACTTTGGGGGCTTCTGCGGGGTCGTAACCAGCCATGGCCATGAAAACCATGCCCAACTTATCAGCCTCCGTTTCGTGTAAACGAGAAAAAGGTAGGATTGCCCCCAACTGCACCCCTACACCGTATGCCGTGTTGAAAATAGCCCGTGTTTCATTAGGCTTGTTAGAGAGCGCGACATCCAACGCAATCGCCCCAGTCTGAGCTAATAGCATTTGGCTCATCCGCTCGTTTCCATGCCTTGCCACAGCATGGGCGATTTCATGACCCATCACAAATGCAAGCCCTACCTCATCCTTGGTAACAGGCAAAAGCCCGGAATATACCACCACCTTACCTCCCGGCATACACCAGGCATTGACTTCTTTCGAGTTAACTAATTTGAATTCCCATTTGAACCCTTTGACCCGATCAGCCATCTTGTTTTGCATCATGAATCGATTCACCGCATCGGATATCTTACTACCAACCTTCGCCACCAAAGCAGCGTTGGCATCACTGGCAGAAAGGGGAGGATTTTTATCCAAGAACTCCTTATAACCACTTAAACTCATGCCGATAAGCTGACTCTCTGGGAGTAGGTTCATTTGCTTTCGGTTGGTAATAGGAACCTTGGCACATGCAACCATCACCAAGGTCAAAAAAACAACTGCGATCTTGCGCTTCATAATTTACTTGAATTAAGGTACAAATACTCAGCGGAAAAGACTTTGATCCGATATGATCTCAACAGAAGTGGCTTGCATGGGGAAATTGGAAACCTCCTCGTCTTCTGCCAATATTTCGGGAGATAATGTTGCCCGCAAGGCATCAGAATAAGTCATAGGTGACCTTAACCCATTCATCAAACTTTCCTTCAAAGGTTCAGCCTCTGTTTTATCAGTAACTATGCTAATGAACATATTATTCGACTGCCAATGGTTTTTGATGGCGGCATTTACCTCATCAACAGTCAAACGCTCCAACATCACATCTAGCTCAGCAATGAAATCGTTTCTACCATAGAAACGGCTATCCATCAAGAAGCCCAACTGCTTGGCCGGTGTTTGGATGTATAGTTTCGTATAGGACCTCAAGAAATCACGTGTTAACTCAAAATCCTCTTGGGTCATCCCCTTTTCAACCATGGTTTGCAACTCTCGCAAAGCCATCCGCAAAGCGAAGTGAGCATGACCGATTTTGATCTCCTTCAATTCAGGATATTGGGATTTCAAAGCCCCTGCTGTCTGTACAGGCCTAAGCCAAATGCTGAAATAGTTGGACTTTCTTGGATATCCGGGCTGCGGAAGCATGTTGGAACCACCATTTTCATACCACTCGATGTAAGTGTAATCACCGTAATTCATGGACCGCTGCTCGCGGATTTTCTGGTAAAGTCGCGAATAACTCTTACGGTGCTCCCCTAGCCATGAGTTGGCAACCATCAATGCGGCAAACTCGTCTTGTGAACGAGTGATTTCCAAAGGGAATCCGGCAAATATAGCAGACCCCAATGTGCTCTGCTTTGTGATAATCTCCACTTGAAGTCCCTTAGGATTCCTAGCAATTACAGGCTGAACCATGTTCGGACTCGTATCCGGTAATTTCATCAATGCATCTTGCAATTTCAACAGATATGGATCGGAATAAGCGCCAGCAATACCCAACATTAAATTACGTGTTGTGAAATTTGTTTTATGATAACGAATCACTTCTTCCAATGTAATGTTGGTTAAACCCTGAGTGGTACCTCCTACCGGGTGGGCATAACGTGTGTCACGAAAAAGAAATGACTCCAGAGCGTATTTACTTAAATCTTCGTCTGATGACGAACGTATCACCTCGTTTATATAATTCTCCTGGTTTGATTTGATTCGCTTGTAATCACTCTCGCTAAAAGCGGGCGAGATCACCAATCCGGTCATGATAGACAACATCTGATCCGCATGGTCTTTGTGGAATTCGAATGTAAATACGGTTACTTCCTTGTCGACCGTTGAATACCAACGAGCCGCCCAAGGGTAAGTCATTGCCTTGATATCGGTAGCCGTGTATTTGCCTGTGCCTCCATCCAACATCAAAGAAGCGGTGAGCTGTGTTAAGCCCTCCATCCCCTTGGGATCTGACATGCTACCGTTGCTGAACATCATTTTTACCACAACCTTATCAGATTGCGGATTTGGCAAGGTCACAGTCTGAAAAGTGACAGACGCATAGGCGCTGCCAAAAACAATTAGCAGAACAGCTGTTATGGATATATGCTTCATAAGTTTTTTCACATTTAAAAAATCAATCGATTACAGGATTGTCGGTTGGACTGATTGTTCCGATAGTCATGCCTTCAGCCACCAGGTACTTTTTTGCTACGCGCATAATGTCATCAGGTGTGACTGATTGCAAAAGTTGGTAGGATGAGTTGAGTGACTCCGGGTTCCCAGTTAGCCAAATGAACTGACCTACTGAATTAGCAATGGCATCCGGATTATCCATAGAGAGTGCAAATGAATACCGAATACGATCCTTGGCTGAACTCAGATCGGTTTCACTTACAGGAGTGCTTTGATACTTAGCAACGGCATCTAAAAAGCGTTTTTTGACTTTCGGGAAATCGGACGCATTGGTGAGTGAGGCGCTTAAGCTGAAAAGATATGGATCACGTGTAGGGAAAATACCTCCATTTATACTCCGGGCTACTCGCTCGGTCATTACCATGTCTTTGTAGAGGTCAGATTTTTCAGAAGTCAACAACTGTCCTAAGAGCGCGAGTGCTTGGTAGTCGTTGTTCAAGAGGGAAAATGCCGGACCACGAAATTTTAAATCCAGATAAGGTGGAAACTTTTCCGCTTTCACATTCACCTTTCTTGTGCCATTTGCCGGTGGCTCAACAGGGATCGTCTGCGTGTAGCTACCCTTCTTCCATTCTCCAAAATGAGTCATTGCCAATCCGAAAACTTGACCAGGCTCAACATCACCCACTACCAAGATAGTGCAGTACTCTGGTCGGTAGTAACGTTCAAAGAACTTCAGTGAGAAATCATATTGGTCGGGCATAGCGACAATGTCCTCATAGAAACCCATGGTAGTATGCTTGTATGTGTGCTTATCGAATGCCGTGTTGTTGACAGCTTCATACAAGCGCGTGTAAGGGGATGCATTGTTCTTGGTATATTCACCCTTAACGGCTCCGGCTTCTGTTTTAAAATCCTGAACGGAATATTTCAAATTCATGAAACGATCTGCCTCCAGCTCAAACATCTTATCCAAAAACTTGGCACTCCCTGTCATGTGGTAAACGGTTCGATCCAACGATGTATTGGCATTGGCTGACGCACCAGTTGCCTTTAAAGCGTTGGAATATTGCTCTTTGCTGTATCTCTCGGTTCCACGGAACATCATGTGTTCGAAGAAATGTGCAAATCCGGTTTTGCCCTTTTCGACTTCATCTCGAGAACCTACCCGAACCACAATATGAAAAGAAGCGACTCCCGGACTAGGGTACGGAATAGCCACCACATTCAAACCATTAGGAAGTTTCTTTTGATGAATTTGGTAAGGCAGAATGTTCTGACCAAATAAACTCGAGGCTAGAGCAAGGAAAAGGATTGTTAGAATTGTATGTTTTTTCATATGCAAAAAGTAACTTAAATAGGCCAGTCGTACATCGTAAATCGTAAATCGTAAATCAAGTCAGCATTCCGCCATTCACATGGATCACCTGTCCGGTAATATAAGATGACATGTCAGAGGCCAAGAACACTACCAAGTCGGCAACGTCTTTGGGCGTGCCTCCGCGTTTCATAGGAATTGCTTCGCGCCATTGTGCAACCACATCCTTATTCAAAACATCGGTCATCTCAGTCTCTATGAAACCTGGTGCGATTGCGTTGCACCTAATGTTGCGTGACCCGAGTTCGAGAGCGACGGATTTGGTAAAACCTATGATACCGGCTTTGGAAGCTGCATAGTTGGCCTGCCCGGCATTGCCTTTTACTCCAACCACGGAAGTCATGTTGATTATGGATCCATTGCGCTCCTTGAGCATTGACTTCTGAACTGCCTTGGTGACGTTAAATACAGAGTTCAAATTGGTTCGGATAACTTCATTGAAGCTATCCTCGGTCATACGCATCAACAAGTTGTCGCGCGTGATACCTGCGTTGTTGACTACCACGTCGATTTTCCCAAAATCTCCTAACACATCCGCGATGAGTTTTTCAGCAGCAGCGAAATCAGATGCATCAGATTGATAACCCTTAACCTTAACTCCGTTGGCGGCCAATTCATCCTCCAAAACTTTAGCTTTGTCAGGCGAGGATAAATAGGTAAATGCGATTGAGGCTCCATGCTCAGCCATGCTTTGAGCTATGGCTCGACCAATGCCTCGTGATGCACCCGTTACTAAACAGACTTTGTTTTCTAGTAATTTCATATATTTTAAAATTGATTATCAATGTTTTAAAACAGAAAAAGCGGCAAGATTCTAAATTAAACCGATTATCTTATTTTTGTCTTCAAATATAAACACATTATAAAAACAGCTCACATGAAAAAAGCCCTATTGACCTTAGGCATTGCTCTTGCAGCGATGTCGACCCAGGCTCAGGATTTCCGTATAGGAATCACTGGCGGATTGAACTCCACGTGGTTATTAAATGACAATGTATTCTCTGCAAACGATGGTTTGGATGTTGCCTCTACCTTCGGTGGTCGCTTCGGATTGGAAGGAATCTACTCCTTCAACGAGAAAATAGGAATGTCAATCGGATTGAACTTCATTTCAGGACACAATCAGAAATATGCCGGAGACCAAACATTTTTGGATGGAGACTTGAAGACAAAACTTCGCTACATTGATATTCCATTGATGTTCCGTTTGACTTCTGGCAGTGGGTCATACTTTGAATTAGGTCCTCAAATCGGTATTCTTAGCAGTGCAAAAGAAGATTACAAGTCTAACGATGGTCAAGATTCTTGGAGCAACGTAGATGTTAAAAGCTCTCTTAACCCGACCAATGTGGCATTTGTATTCGGATTTGGAGCTGATATCGACGTTTCAGACAACGTTTTCATCACAACCGGCCTTCGCTTGGGTTATGGCTTCACAGATGTTACCAAGGACTATCCAACTGCTCAGGATTTCTTGAATGACAATCCTGATTATATAAACAATGATGCGATTTATTTGACTTCAATAGCCGCACAGCAGGAAATCACAGACAATGGTGCAACTCACGATTACAAGGCTACCAGCCGCGCTTTCGCTGGTTTACACCTTGGTGTTTCTTACAAGATCAGCAAGTAAGACAATCACCACCTAATTGAAAAGCCCTTCCAAATGGAAGGGCTTTTTTATTTTACGATGAAATGTGCTGATTACTTCGAGAGTACCTTCGCCATGGTTTGTCCAATTACAGCGGGCGAATCAACCACTGTAATGCCACACTCTGCCATGATTTTCATTTTGGCTGCGGCTGTATCATCGGCACCGCCAATGATGGCTCCGGCATGACCCATACGGCGGCCGGGAGGCGCTGTTTGTCCGGCAATGAACCCGACAACAGGCTTTTTGTTATTGTCTTTGATCCAACGGGCAGCCTCTGCTTCCAAAGAGCCACCAATCTCACCAATCATGATGATTCCGTCGGTCTCAGGATCGGCCATGAACAACTTCACGGCTTCCAAAGTAGTGGTCCCGATAATGGGGTCGCCTCCTATACCGATGGCAGTAGAAACACCCATACCCGCTTTCACTACTTGGTCGGCAGCCTCATAGGTCAATGTACCCGATTTGGAAACAATACCCACACGACCTTTTTTGAAAACAAACCCAGGCATGATGCCCACCTTGGCTTCGCCAGGGGTGATAACACCAGGACAGTTCGGTCCAACCAAGCGGGTATTACGTCCACTCAGGTATTCCTTAACGGTGATCATGTCTTTTGTGGGGATACCTTCGGTGATACAAACCACCAAGCCAATACCAGCCTCGGCAGCCTCCATAATGGCATCCGCAGCAAATGCAGGAGGCACAAATATGATGGAAACATTGGCACCAGCATGTTTCACCGCATCGGCAACCGTATTGAAAACAGGTCGATCCAAGTGGGTAGTACCACCTTTGCCTGGAGTAACACCACCAATCACATTGGTTCCGTACTCAATCATTTGGGTGGCATGGAAGGTGCCTTCGTTACCGGTGAAACCTTGAACTACGATGCGGGAATCTTTGTTGACTAGAACAGACATAAAGAATTGACAATTGACTATTTACAAATTACAATTGGGTGTCTTTAGAATAAGACTGCGCAAAAGTACAAATTCAAGGGCATTGTAACCATAGAGGGTTAAATTTGCAGCTATGGAATCGCCTTTGACCAGATCAGAACTTACCATTGCAGCAATTGCCACTCCACCGGGAGTGGGAGCCATAGCTGTAATAAGACTATCGGGCAAGGACGCCTTTCCCATCGCGGACAAGGTCTTCAGAGCCTCAAATGGCAACTCCCTTGCGGGGACGGCAAGCCACAAGGCCGTTTTCGGAACTATTATGGAACAAGGCGAAGTCGTGGATGAAGTCCTTGCCTTGGTTTTAAAAAATCCCCGGTCGTTTACAGGTGAAGATACAGTTGAGTTATCTTGCCATGGCTCAACCTATATACAACAGCGAATTTTAGACTTGCTAATCAAAAACGGAGCTCGAAGCGCTGAACCGGGTGAATTCACTTTGCGGGCTTTCCTGAATGGCAAAATGGAGTTAACTGAGGCAGAGGCAGTGGCAGATGTGATTGCTGCCGACTCTGCGGGTTCCC
>JALRAP010000129.1 GCA_023262505.1 Bacteroidia bacterium | reverse complement strand
AGTTGCCAGCATTTCTGGCCAGACCTTGAGGTCCTGTAGTTATGAAACAACTTTTCTCACACGATTAAGTCTCAAATACGAGTGCTGGCACCTCACAATGATGAGGAGAGTGCTAGCACTTAGATACGGGTCACAATTCGAAATAAGAACTTAAGAAAAAATGGAGAGCTAATCGATATGACGGTTACAGATCATCCGACCGTCAGGACCTGCTTCCAAATGTTTGCATGCGATGTTTAGCTTGTCGAAGGCGTTATCTCCAAAGTGGGATCGGTAGGCAAGTGCAATTAAAACTCGAATATTGATATCTGGACCCGAATGGACTCCAAGGGCTTTTGCCATTCGAGAGACGGTATTTTCAACGACTTTTTCAGAATGTGAGGTTTCGCGGGCGATCGCAGCATTCGATAGGCCATCGCAAAGGTGATTTGCGACCAGATGCTCGAAAGGAGTTAGTTCTCTAGTCAGGATCGTTAATCGTTCCATCGCTCTCTCCGTAACTTGCCCGATAAGATGCCCGCATGGCTGAAGTCCTATCAGCGCTTGATAGCTCAATTCTAACCTTGAGCCTTAATCGCCCCGAGAAGCAAAATGCGATCACTCGAGATATGTATCAATTCCTCGCCGATCAACTCAAGGAAGCAAACGGTGACTTTGGCGTAAGAGCTGTGTTGATTACGCATGAGGGTCCACATTTCACAGCCGGGAACGACCTCTTCGATTTTCTGAATGCGCCCCCACTAGAACCTGGTTCTCCCGTGATGCAGTTCCTCGAGCAGATTCATACTTTCAGCAAACCTCTACTTGCAGCTGTAGCTGGAAACGCAGTCGGAATTGGAACCACGATGTTGATGCATTGCGACGTTGTCGTCGCGTCTCCCACCACAAAGTTCTCAATGCCGTTTGTGAATCTTGGGCTCGTCCCAGAAGCTGGATCGAGCATCCTCTTCCCTCGATTGGCTGGATATCAACGCGCTTCCCAAATCTTCTTAACTGGAGAAGCGTTTGATGCGTCATATGCAAAAGAAATCGGCCTCATTGCAGAAATAAGTGATCAACCACGTGAAAAGGCTTTGGAATTTGCCACCAAGATTGCCTCACGACCACCTAAT
>JALRAP010000128.1 GCA_023262505.1 Bacteroidia bacterium | reverse complement strand
GCAGATACGTTGCCGGCTGTACCACCCACGTGGAAAGTACGAAGTGTAAGCTGTGTACCCGGCTCACCAATACTTTGAGCAGCAATTACACCAACAGCTTCTCCTTTTTGTACCATTCTACCAGTAGCTAAGTTTCTGCCGTAGCATTTTGAACATACTCCTATTTTCATTTCGCAGGTTAACACCGAGCGAATTTCAACTGACTCGATTGGAGAGGCCGCAATTATCTTTGCTTGATCTTCTCTTATTTCCTCGCCACCGTTGATGATTAACTCACCTGTATTTGGATGATAAACATCACTTACTGCGGTACGACCTAAGATTCTATCATACAAGCTTTCAACAATTTCTTCATTGTTTTTAAGTGCTGTTGCCACCAAACCTCTCAAGGTCCCGCAATCTTCACCGCTGATAATCACATCTTGCGATACGTCTACAAGTCTTCTCGTTAAATAACCGGCATCAGCTGTTTTAAGAGCTGTATCGGCCAAACCTTTACGAGCACCATGTGTAGAAATAAAGTACTCAAGAATTGATAATCCTTCCTTAAAGTTAGAGATAATTGGATTCTCGATAATTTCGCCACCCGTTGAGCCCGATTTTTGCGGCTTAGCCATCAATCCTCTCATGCCACTCAACTGACGAATTTGCTCTTTTGATCCACGCGCTCCTGAATCCAACATCATGTATACTGAGTTGAATCCTTGACGATCGTTGATTAATTGATCCATCAAGCGCTTGGTCAATTTAGAGTTGGTGTGCGTCCAAATATCAATAATCTGATTGTATCTTTCATTGTTGGTGATGAAACCCATATTGTAGTTATTCATCACTTCCTCAACCTGCATATTGGCATCGCCAATCATTTTTTCCTTATCCTCCGGCACCAACACATCGCCCAAGTTAAATGAAAGGCCACCTTTGAAAGCCATACGGAATCCTAAATCTTTCATATCATCGAGGAACTTAGCTGTTTTGGCTACGCCTGATGTTTTTAGAATTAAACCAATAATATCACGTAATGACTTCTTGGTTAATAAATCGTTGATGTATCCAACCTCTCTTGGCACAACCTGATTGAATAACACTCTTCCTACAGTTGTTTCGGTTAGTTTGTTTACTAATTCACCGTTTTCCTTAACCCAAACTTTTACTTTAATGATGGCATGCAAATCAACTTTCTTTTCGTTGTAAGCAATAATAACCTCTTCGGGAGAGTAGAAAGCAATGCCTTCACCCAACATCTTTCTTTCCGCGTCACTTTTTCTTGCTTTTGTCATGTAGTAAAGACCAAGCACCATGTCCTGAGAAGGAACTGTGATTGGCGCACCATTAGCCGGATTTAAGATGTTATGAGAGGCAAGCATCAACA
>JALRAP010000127.1 GCA_023262505.1 Bacteroidia bacterium | reverse complement strand
ACCAGAGCCACCTCGGGCGATGTCTCGACTAAAAACTCCTGATCCTGAAAGCGGGAACCGTGGTGAGGAACTTTCAAAATATCGACGTCAGATAAATCATAATCTTGCGATAAGCGCGCTTGAACTTCGGGCTCTATATCACCAGTAATTAAAATTCGTGCACCATTCCATTTCACTAGGGCCACGATGCTCTGATTATTTTCTTGAGAACCATCACCTCCCAAAGATTGGAAGGTTCTATTCTCCTGATTCGGCCAGAGAATCTCGATAGAGGCGCCCGCAATAGTGGCGCTCATTCCTTGGCGAATATTGAGAATCTCTCTATCGAGCGCAGTGGAAACTTGTGGGTTTCCATTACTCCAGATTTCGCCAACTTTAAAACGGGAACTCAATCCCTGTGCCCCAAAATAATGATCAGCATGCCCATGAGAAATGATTATTAGCGGAAGTCGCTTGATTCCAGCCCGCTTCAGACATTTACTGAGAGCGCGAGGGTCAGGTCCAGCGTCGAACAAAATTGCATCACCTCCCCCGAGGTTAAGTATGAGTGCGTCCCCTTGGCCAATATCACATTGGACAATTCTCCAATTACTTCCTGGAAACGTTGATCGAGGAATGAGAGCCAATCCAAAAGTAAGAAAAGTAATTATGAATAGGGAACGAAAACCAAATTTACGGAATATTAAATATGAAACAGTTGCGCTCACAATAAGTGCCACTGGATTGACTCCTAAGGTCGGTGAGGCCTCAGACCAGGATGCAACTCTTGTTATCCACGTTGCGAGGAGATGAGCCGGCCAAATCAACAATGTATGTAAGATTTCAAGTGGCATCAGTAATAGTGCGAGGAAGCCTAGAATCGTGATCGGGGCTACAACCGGTGCAACGAGAACATTAAAGAAGATACTTAATGCGGAAACCTCTCCAGAAAGCACCAACAAATACGGCGTGCATGCGATTGTGGCTGCGCACGGGACCGCAACCACTTCGGCCACACTCTCCGGTAAGAGTTGAGCAAATCTTCGAGATAAGTGCGGCGCAATAAAAAGTAGTCCGCTTGTTGCCAAAACAGAGAGAATAAAGCCGGGCTCAAGTGCTTGAAATGGATCTACCAATAACAGCGTGGAAATTGCAGTTGCTAGAGCTGCAACTGAATTTTGAGAATTACCGCTGGCGCGAGCTGCCAGAATGACGGCGGCCATGACTCCAGCTCGCAACACAGATGGTGAGGGACGTACCAAAAGAAGAAATAACGTCAGAAATCCTGCGGTAACTATCACGCGAGGAATAATCCGTGGGATGACTCTGCGAAAGAGAAAGAAAACTAAGGAACTCACAATTGCAAAATTGGCACCACTTACTGCCGTCAAATGTGAAAGACCGGCCCGCTTCATCTGATC
>JALRAP010000126.1 GCA_023262505.1 Bacteroidia bacterium | reverse complement strand
AAGGAAAATCCCGATTGGTGTTTCTTGCATCAATATGAGAACGAAGCGAACCCGACAGCCCATTATGAAACAACTGGGCCAGAGATTTGGCACGATTGCCCCGAGGTGACGCACTTTGTCGCCGGCTTGGGAACGAGTGGCACGCTGATGGGTGTTGGTCGTTATTTGAAAGAGAAAAACAGCGAGATAAAAATCATTGCAGTCGAACCGCCATTGGGCGAGCGAGTTGAAGGCTTGCGCAATCTCGATGACGGCTACATTCCGCCGGTGTTCGACAAGTGGAAGGGTCGCGAAACTTTAGATCGCAAGCGAGTTGTTCGACCTCGCGAGAGCCTTGAGTGCACGCGCCGACTAGTGCGCGAGTGCGGCATTTTCGCCGGAATTTCATCTGGTGCATCTTTGGCTGGCGCTCTTAAAGTTGCAAACGAAATCGGTCTAGATAGTGATCAAGAAGCCGTGATCGTATTTATCGTCTGCGATGGTGGTTGGAAATATCTGTCAACTGGCGCATATACAGATGACTTAGATCAAGCCGAAGCTGCTGCCGAAAAAATTATTTACTTTTAACGACCTGCGACAAGCACGCAAAGACCAGCAACAACCACAGTGGCTGAAGTCAGCCGACGTTTGTGGTCATCTTCTTTGAGATACTTCCAGCCAGCCAGTGCAGCGATCACCACACTTGATTCACGCATTGTTGCTACGTAGCCAACGGGCGCAAGAGTGAAGGCGTAGACAACCATCGAATAGCCGATGATCGACATGGCGCCACCGAATGCAGCGGGCTTCCATTCGGCAGTAATAAAAGTTTTCAGTTCTTTGCGCCGTGTTAGAAGTGCCCAGATTGTTATTGATGCAGCCCCGCTTACAAAAACACTAAGAGCGAATGCAACCGCGTTTGAGTTGCGAGCCCCATAGGCATCGACAACTGAATAAACACCGATCGTTGATGCAACACCGAGAGCAGGAAAAATATTGTTTATCGGTTGACCCGAAACTAAAACCCAAAGTCCAAAAATAACAATGGCGATACCCGCCATACTGAGTGCTGAAAGATCGTCGCCAAGAAAAATTAAACCCAAAATAGCTGCGCTAAGTGCGCCCGCACCGCGGGCGATTGGGTACGTGAGCGAGAAGTCATTTTTGTCATATGCCTTTGCAAGCAACATGACGTAAGGCAAGTGTCCGCATCCACTGATGATTGACCACCACCAAGAAATATTTGGTTGACCGTCAATAAGTGTCCAGCCCATTAGAGCGATCAATGCGAACGAACCTGCAAAAGCAAATTGACCCCACAGGGCGAGAAACCGGTCGCTTGTTTGCTTGACGACAATGTTCCAAGTTGCGTGCAAGAACGCCGCCAACAAAGCAAGGGCTGCAGCGAGAATCACACAGCGACTATAAAGCATTTACTGATGAATCGTCAT
>JALRAP010000125.1 GCA_023262505.1 Bacteroidia bacterium | reverse complement strand
GATTATCAGGGCACAAGAACGATTGTTAATAAACATGCTAATTATCAACACCGACCTCGATTAACTCGGTTATTTTGTTTATTTGCAATGACAAGAAATTAGGCGATATGCCGTTAACCCTTAAATACCCCATGAAAAAAATCGCATTCGTAGCTGTAGTAGCCTTGGTAGTTGGCGGATTTTCGTCTTGCAAGCCAAAAGAGAAATGTCCTGCATACGGAAAATACGTTCCAGCAGGTCAGCATCAATCTAACATCGGCTCTTGATTTATACTATCAAACCCAACATTTAACGCTCTGGCTTACCAGGGCGTTTTTTATTGCTCTTCGTTTCCGTTGAAAACAAATGATACGGTTTGCCTAAGAGCCTCATTTAAACTCAGAGCAACCGGACAGGTATGTGCTGCACGCTTGATCATGGTTTTCCGTTTCTCATCTGCCTCCATATCGCTAGGAAAAACAAGACGAATGCGGACTTCCGCAATCTTTCTGGGATCTGATGACATGACCTTAGTCACTTCGGCTTTGGTGCCATCCATGTCAAAACCATGATTTTGGGCCATGATTCCGATGATGGTCATCATGCAACTAGCCAAAGAGCAAGAGGCCAAGTCGGTGGGGGAAAAAGATTCACCTTTCCCGTTGTTGTCTGTGGGGGCATCGGTAATCAGTTCAACACCGGATTTTAGATGTGTTGCCTTGGTCCTCAAACCACCGCAATAAGTTACCTCCATTGAATGCATATTGCAAATTTAACTATCTCAAGTATTCACCACCTACCCTTCTGATTTATTACCTTTGAAGTATGAAACAAGGTGTTTTTACGGCATTCTTTTTTGCTGGCATTTTGCTTGCAACCCAAGCCTTGAGTCAAGTTAACCCTAACGAGTACCAGGAAGAACCCAAAATCCTGATGAAGCACGAATGGGGCTTTGGTGTTCAATTGCACACTGCTGGATGGGGGATAGATTACCGTAGGGGAACCAACATCACAGCATCCAAAAAAAGGTTTTTTGAAGGTGAAATAGTGAACATCAGACATCCCAAGGAAATCCGCTCCGTAAACCCGTATTTCGATAATGCCAAATCATTTTTTTATGGCAAACTCAATTCCGTAACTGTTCTACGAGGTGGAACGGGTCGCCAGCGTATTTTGTTCGCAAAAGCTGAGAAAGAGGGTGTAGAGGTTCGCTTATTGTACTCGGGCGGCATTTCATTGGCGATGGCCAAACCGGTTTACTTGTATATTCTTTACCCTACCGCTTTTGAGGGAGAATATGAGTTGATTGAGGAAAAATACGATCCGGAGAGACATTTCATTGACAACATCTATGGACGTGCGCCTTTCACAAGCGGTTTCAATGGAATCAAGCCTTATCCTGGAGCTTATGCGAAAACTGGTTTATCTTTTGAATATGGAACTGACACCGACAACATCAGGTGTTTGGAAGCCGGAATATGCTTTGACGCTTACGCCAAGGAAATACCTATCATGGCTTATTCCGATAACAGTGCCCTGTACCTGAATTTTTATGTGAATTGGCTTTTCGGTAAACGTTGGTAAAATCATGGAACATAATATCACAGAATCAACTAAACAAAACCCCGGACCAAGGAAGCCATCTTGGCTTAGAGTAAAACTTCCAGTAGGGGAAGAATACCGTAAAGTTCGTGGGTTGGTTGACGGTTACAAACTACACACCATCTGCGAAAGCGGAAACTGCCCGAACATGGGCGAATGTTGGGGAGCAGGCACTGCTACTTTCATGATATTGGGTAATGTTTGCACGCGCTCTTGCGGATTTTGTGCGGTTGCCACCGGAAGACCTTCCGCCGTTGATTTGAAGGAGCCAGAGCGAGTGGCCGAATCCGTTCGATTGATGCAAGTGAAACATTGTGTAATCACATCGGTGGATCG
>JALRAP010000124.1 GCA_023262505.1 Bacteroidia bacterium | reverse complement strand
GGATACATGCCATGTTGGGTGGACAAAAACAAGCGGCTCAGGAAGAGCAAGTCACCATCGACTTCGCCTTTGCTACGGTGGTTACCATCAAGCCCGTTGCCAAGGGAGAAAAATTCAGCAAAGAAAACCTTTGGGTGAAGCGCCCCGGTACAGGTCCTATTTTAGCCGAGTATTTCAATGGTATTTTAGGTAAGCAGGCCAAATCGGATTTGCCCTCCGATACACATATCGATTGGAACGATATTGAATAAGAAGATACTTTTCTTAACTGGTACACGGGCCGACTTCGGCAAGTTGAAGTCGTTGATCCGCATCTGCAATGCCACTCCCGGTTTCGATGCATCCATTTTTGCAACGGGAATGCACTTGCAGGAGCAATACGGTTATACCTTTCACGAAATTGAGAAATCTGGCTTTACCAATATCCATGGCTTCGCCAATCATCAAGCAGGATCAGGGATGGACACCACCATGGCCAAGACCATCGAGGGACTCTCGGCCTACGTGCAACAAAATCGTCCCGATCTTCTAGTGGTTCATGGCGACCGTATCGAAACATTGGCAGGATCCATCGTTGGTGCCTTGAACAACATTCTGGTGGCACACATCGAAGGAGGTGAGGTGTCGGGAACCGTGGATGAGTTGATACGCCATGCCGTTACCAAGATGTCGCATTTGCATTTTGTATCCAACCACGAAGCGGCTGCCCGATTGGTGCAGATGGGGGAGCTGCCCAATTCCATCCATGTGATTGGTTCCCCAGATATGGATGTGATGGTATCGACTGATTTACCTACTTTGGACGATGTTAAGCGTCATTACGACATCTCCTTCGATTCATACGGCATCATCATGTTCCATCCCGTAACTACCGAATTGAATCAAATGAAGTTTGCTTCGGATAATCTGTTTGAAGCTGCCCGTCAAAGCTGTTTGAATTATGTGGTGGTGTATCCTAATAACGACATGGGTTCGGATCGTATTCTTGAGTCCATTCATGGATTGAATGGAGATTCAAGATTCCGTGTATTCCCTTCCATCCGCTTCGAGTCCTTTTTGACGCTGCTCCGCAATAGTCGATTCATTTTGGGCAACAGCAGTGCTGGGATCCGAGAGGCGCCGTTTTATGGAATACCAACCGTGAATGTAGGCAGCAGGCAATCGGGTCGTTCGGATAATCCGAATATCATCCATTGCAGTTATGAAATCGGTTCGGTGTTAAAAGGTATTAAAGACGCCGTTGAAGCGGATCGATTCCCTTCCACGCACGACTTCGGTTCCGGATCTAGCGACAAACGATTCATCCAGACCTTGCAAAATCCATTGACTTGGAACACCGAGTCGCAAAAGCGGTTCTTGGATATCAAATTGAACCATGCGTAATCGTTTGTGGATTGGGTTTGCGGTTCTATTGTATATCCTGACACGGTGCTATTTGTTTATTCAGACTGATACAAAAGCTCCCAATAGCGGCGACGCAGGTCATTACTACATCATCGCCCAAAACCTGGCCTCACACAATATTTATGCTGATAGTCCTATAAAGAATCAAACTAATTTAGATTTAGCTGATTCATCGCCTACCGCCGCCGCCACCAGCCCACCCACCGCCTCCGCCACCTGGCGTCCACCGCTTTGGCCATTCTTATTATCGTTTTGGATGGAGATCACTTCCAATCCCCATTGGCAACTGATTTTGAAATTGCTTTTCGAAGGTTTGTTACTTGGGTTTGTTTACCTGATGTTGCAAAGTGTAGAATTGGCCACTGTGATTACCGGAATTGTTTTGTGTTTATTGGCTATTGAGCCTCATTACATGAAGTATGGCATGACTTTCTTGTCTGAAAATCTTACCGCCTTCTTGTTGGTCTTATTGACGGGGTCCTTTTTGTATTCTGTAATGGCACATTCGCGTCGAGCAGCTTGGTGTGTAGCTATGTTTGGAGGATTGGCGGTCATGTCGCATCCCGTAGT
>JALRAP010000123.1 GCA_023262505.1 Bacteroidia bacterium | reverse complement strand
AACGCCCAGAAGCCTGTTCCGTTTGCGTCCAACTTTCCATTGGCAAAAAAACGATTGATGCCCGGTGTGTTGCAAGCGCTGTTACCCGTGGCATTCCACAAGTTGCCATTCGCATCCACATGCTGCACGTATACATCGTTCAACGATGGGTTGAGCGCATCCGAAGTGTTGAATGCGGTATAGTAACCACCGTTACCATCGGCGATGGCTTTGATGAAAAAGAAGAACGAAGTGGTTTTAGTGGATACATGCACAGGCGTAGGCCATACCATTGCTCCGTTGGCATCGAGTCGTTTGGCGTAGATATTGGATACGCCGAGTCCGAAACCCGTTTCTTCCACATACTGCATGATGCAACCATCGCTATCGCTAGGCACCATGGTAGGGCGCGAGTACTTCTTGTTGGATAATGAATCGATGACGCGCACGGGATTGGGCCAAAGGAAATTCCCTGCGGGATCCAGCTTTTTCATAGACACCCACCTAGGGTTGTTGCCGGAGCTATTCCATGCGATGAGCACATTGCCCGCATTGGTGAAACCGATGGAGGGTGCGATGCCGTCGGTGGCGATGGGATCAATCATTTGTATTCCATTAGGTCCCCAAAGTTGGTTGCCTGATTGATCCACTTTGTAGGCAACCACTTGCATGATGCCGTTGGTACGGATGTCTTGGAAGGCCACTATGGCATTGCCCGAGGCATCGGCTTTGAGGTCGTAGCGGTACAGGGCTGTTGATTGCGGTTGATTACTTACGAGCAGTCCGTTGCTACCAAGCAAACGGTTACCGAGGGAGTCGAGCAGTTGCAATCGCATTTCGTATCCAGCGCCGTAGGAGGAGAAATAGCTGATCCAGGTTCGCCCATCGGCGGTGGTGGCTGTAAGCGGCGTTGTTTCCTCAAAGCCTACCGAATCCTTCACTTCGGTGTTGAGTAGTGTGTTGGTAGTCCATTGAGCGAAGGTTGCGCTAGATGTAAGCAGGCACAAGGCTAGCAGGATGTTTTTCATGGGAGGGTGTGTGTTTGGACAAATGTCGGAAAAAAGGAGATGATGTGATAAGTGACATGTGATAAGTGACATGTGACATGTGACAAGTGATAAGCTTGCCTCGCCGAAGGCGGGTGACAAGCTCAGGGCGACGCGGAATAACGCGGATTTGATCTGAGAAGTTTATTTAGGAAAAACCCCTTCGCGTGCTTTGCGCATTGCTTTGCGTGGAATAAATTCCATTTGATGCATAATCCTCATTAAAGCTTCCAATCCTTGATTTCACTGTTAATAAAGTCTACTAAGAGCTCTTTTGAGGGCAGCTTGAGCAAATACTTTGATACAAACATCCGGTTATCTATACCAGCTGTGGCGTATTCAACCAAAGCTTGGTTTTTATTAGTCACCAACAGTATCCCAACCGGTGGTTTGTCATTATGCGATTTGACTTCTTGCCTGTAATAATTGACATAAGTGTTCAATTGCGCAATATGCGAATGATCAAAAGCATCCACTTTCAGTTCCACTAGTACATGGCATTTCAGGATTCGATGATAAAACACCAAGTCGATAAAAAAGTACGTATCGCCTATCAGGATTTTCTTTTGCCTTGCCTCTAAACAAAAGCCGTGGCCTAGTTCGAGCATGAATTCCTGCAAGTGATCTACCAAGGCCTTTTCCAAATCACTTTCCTCCACCACATCTTTCGGATTCAAATCCAGGAATTCGAAAGCATACACCGACTTAATAAAATCGTTTTCCGTATTGGTTTTCGATTTTTTTGTGATGGCTTCGCGCAGTTTTTCAGGGTTTTGACTCATCAGGCTGCGCTCGTAGTACAAACTGTTGATTTGTCGCTTCAATTCACGCACACTCCAAGTGCCTTGGATGCATTCCTTTTCATAAAATCTGCGCTTGGCTGCATCCTCCATGGTTAATAACTGCTCAATATGCGTGTACGACAACTTGGTTAATAAAAACCAAGGATCTGTCTGATTT
>JALRAP010000122.1 GCA_023262505.1 Bacteroidia bacterium | reverse complement strand
ACCCTTAAAACCCGGCTCTAAAGTGGCCATTGTGGCTCCGGCGCGCAAAGTGAATGCGTTGGAGATGCAGCCCGCCATTGAGTTGCTCCAATCATGGGGGCTCGAAGTGGTAAAGGGTATGTATCTTTTCGGTGAGGAGGATCAATTCTCGGGCACTGATCAGCAGCGCTGGGCCGATTTTCAAATGGTTTTGGACGATCCTTCCATAGAGGCGGTGCTATTCGCTCGAGGAGGATATGGTTTTGTGCGTATTATCGACAAGCTCGATTTCACGAAGTTCTTGCGCCACCCGAAATGGCTAGTAGGGTTCAGCGATGTAACCGTTTTGCACAACCACGTTAATCGCAATTTGAAGGTAGAAACCGTACATGCGCCCATGGCAATCAATATCCCTAATACACCTAAAAGTGTTCTAGAGAATTTGCGTCAACTTCTTACGGGTAACAAGGTGTCCTACCAATACCCCGCCCATATTTTCAACCGTAGGGGAAAGGCATCCGGCGAATTGGTCGGTGGTAACCTGTCGTTGATTCATACGCTTGCAGGAACACCGTCCGACTTACTCACCAAAGGGAAAATCCTGTTTTTGGAAGACTTGGACGAGTATCTATACCATATCGACCGCATGATGATGAACCTAAAACGTTCAGGTAAGTTGCAAGGCCTCAAGGCGCTTGTTGTTGGTGGCATGACAGATATGAAGGATAATGCCATCCCATTCGGGAAAACAGCAGAGGAAATCATTTTGGATGCTGTGAAGGAGTACGATTATCCCGTAGCCTTTGGCATCAGCTCTGGACATATCGAACGCAACGAACCACTGGTGATGGGTAGGAAAATTAAATTGGTAGTTGGAGAACAAACCAGCCTGGTTGACGATTGACGATTGACGATTGACGATTGACGATTGACGATTGACGATTGACGATTGACGATTGACGATTGACGAATAAACAATCATCTAATCACTGCTACCCTTCATACGATAGCTTTAGGACAAGCTTGTGGCCTCGCTGGTTCTGCCTACTGCTACTGCCTACCGCTGCCGCCTACTGCCTCTGTCTCCCGTTTACCGCCTTCCGCTTCTCCCCGAGCCGCCTTTCATCATCTTCAAGCCATTCACCTCAAGCTCTGTTAAAAACCTCCAACGACCACGTGGTAGGTCTTTCTTGGTTAATCCGGCAAAAACAGTGCGGTCAAGCTTCTTGACTTCATATCCGAGTTCTTCAAAAATCCTTCGCACTATCCGGTTTTTCCCGGAATGCAATTCAACACCAACAATCTTCTTGTCATCCGGAGAGGCGTATTCGATATTGTCAAAAGCCACTTCGCCATCTTCCAACTCCACACCTTCTGATGCCCTTTTCATGTCAGCCACGGTGAGGTTTTTGTCAAGCTCCACTTGATAAACCTTGGCGATGTTGCTACTAGGGTGGGTGAGTTTCTTAGTCAGGTCGCCATCATTGGTGAGCAACAACAATCCTGTTGTATTTCGATCGAGCCTGCCTACAGGGAAGATTCGCTCTTTGCAGGCATCATGCACCAGGTTCATTACGGTTTTGCGATCACCTGGGTCATCTGTTGTGGTGATATAGTCTTTGGGTTTGTTCAGTAGAACATATACCATCCGCTCTGTGCGAAGCACGCGATCGTGGAAACGAACTTCATCGCCAGGCATCACTTTTGTGCCTAGCTCGGTAACCACTTCACCATTTATGGAGATAACACCCGCTTCAATCAGTTCATCTGCTTCGCGCCTAGAGCAAATTCCTGCATTAGCAATAAATCGGTTCAATCGTATGGCACCGGCTGAGTCGACCTCGAATTTTTTAGCCGGAGCGGGTCGGTCTTTCCTGTTTGTTTGATCACGCTTTTTAAAACGAGTTCCTTTATCGAACCGGGATCCCATGTTCTCGGAGTGCTCTATTCGATCGTAACGTTCACGTTTCTTCCAAGAGGGTTTTTCGCCGAAGCGTGATGGTTTGCCTGCAGACTTTCCGTATCCTCCCTCTCTCTTCGAATCGCTTCTTTTTTCAAAAGGTTTGCTGTCT
>JALRAP010000121.1 GCA_023262505.1 Bacteroidia bacterium | reverse complement strand
TCTTCTGAGGCCGTGTACCAGCTGATCATCACGTAATCTTGTTCGGCGGCCGCCTCGAAACTCAGCAATGTAACAGGCAATTCACTTATTTGTCTCGTGGCTTTCAAAACCAAGTTGTCGATAAATGCCCTGCCACTGCCATCACCTCGCAAATTGCGGCCCAATACTACAGGCTCTTCATCTTTCCAAGCAAGCTCCGTTTCCTTTTCAGTTTGCTTGGTCCAAACGGTGATGCCATTCACGAACAATTCTGCTTTTCCCATCACTGGATCAAATAGGAAACGATAGGTTCGAAATTCATCATCTCCCGGTATGGCAAAGCGGGTAACTTCGTTGATTTTAATTTTCTTTTTGTCCTTGCTTTTAGCACTGAGGTTGATGGCTAGTTTACCATCTTTTACCGACATGGCAAACGCATCACCTCTAGAAATCAATTCGCACTCTTGTTCTGATAAACGGTAGTCGATACTGATATCTATACCACCCAAATTCATCTCCCGAACTGATGGAATGACAAGATTCAAAGGTTGGCCAGCCGATCCCGGACTCAAGCCAACACTATTGTCGGCGCCTCCGTTCGAACACGATGCGAATTTCGAATGGAAAACCGCATCTGGGCCTGTAGCCGCTTTTCCTACTTGTCCGTCCTCCCAATCATATTTCATGATTATGGCACCATTGCCCGCCTCATATCCAATCATCATGTTCCTGGCTGTGCCAGCTGTTGAGTCGCTTGTCTTGCTGCTTCCCGCGATGAACACGAAATATGCTGCCATGCCGGCAACCGATAAGGCGGTAACGGTTATGGCCATCTTGTGGATGGTGCGCATGCGGGTGCGCGGTCTTAGTCTGTATCGTCCCATATTATCTGAATTTAGTTGATGCTGTTTGTCTTGATTGCTTTTTTAGTATCCGAGCTTTTGCCGTTGCTGATGCGGATGAAATATATACCCGCCGCTAAGCCCTCCGTATTTTCGATGTTGAACCTATTTTTTCCTGGTATAGCTGGCGTTTTCTTTTGAATGGCAGTTTTTCCATCACGACTGATTACACTAATGGTGATTTCTTCGTTTCCTTCAGAATCAAAAGCGATTTCTATGCCATTGTTGAATGTGGTTGGAGTGTTGGATGAGATCTGAATGGATCCAGCCAGATTGCCTCTGTTGATGGTTACTTTCTGTGTGAATTTTGGCGTCCCATCCTTTCCAACTTCGCGGATACGGTAGTAGGTCGTTCCCGGTAGTGGCGATGGGTCAAAACCAGTATAACGTGAAATCGCTGTGGTGTCATTTGAAGCTGTTTTCTCGAATACAGGTTCAAAGCGCATGCCATCTGTTGAACGCTCGGCTACGAAACGATCAATTTGTCGTGCAGGCCTGCTGGTCCATTCCAATTCCACTTGGTTGTTTTTCAATTCTCCTTTGAATTCCAGAACGGCTGCTTCATATCTGGCCGGATTGATACCCGCTACGAGGTATCCAAATTCCGATGTTTGGGCCGTTACCGCATACGGGTTGTTGTTATTGATCTGACTGCCGTTTTCATCCCACTTTGCACCATCCCATCGAAGTAAACTGCCCGGCAGGTTCATATAATCAGGGTGATTCCAGTTTTCTACAACATCGTTTCCAATGCTCACCTTGGCGGTGATGCCATTTGCGTTAACATGATACCAACGGTCGGCCATCAATGCGCCAGCACTCAGCTCATTGCCGATCCGTAAGTTGTTGACTCCATTAGGTAGGGGCTGGTTGCTTGCCGATGTATGTACGGTTGACACAGCCAAATCTCCATTTCCTGAGGATGGCTCAAATGTGAAGAGCGCAATGGATCCACTTCCTGTTGAGAATGGAATGTTTACTGCGGCTGCTCCTGCGTTTTTCACTTTTACTAATCCCTTGTTTGGCATATCCGTGCTTTCACTTAGAATCGAACCTGTAGTGCCTGTAATGCATGATGTGTTGCTGCCCATCAACTGAATGTTGTATTGGCGAAGGTCTAGCAACCCGCTTTCCAGCACAAGTTGATTTCTAACGGTCACATTTGAGAACTCCAACTTTGCAACGGCATCAGGTTTGTTTATTTGCAAGATGCCGTATTGTGTCTGTTCTCCGACAGCTTGTCCGGTGCCAGTTCCGGTTATAGTCTGCGTATTGCTTCCATAGTACTCTACGATGCTTGCGGCATCTAAAGAGTAGCGGAAGTTGCCTTGCATGTCAATGGCTGTTCCATTGCCCGTTC
>JALRAP010000120.1 GCA_023262505.1 Bacteroidia bacterium | reverse complement strand
CTCGAGTGGCGCATAAACCTGCGCCTTGGCAAAAAGGGAGCTCAGGCAAATGCTTAAAAGCAATAAGAGTGTTTTGGAGTGCCTGGGTTGCATGGACAATTAGTCCACGAATTTACAAAATCATCAATGGCTTTTGATTTCGCTGAGGCAATGACTTATTCACGAAATGCTGATGTGTTTTTAAACAATTGAAATCCAATTATTCGACCGGGCAGGAAATATTTGTATTAGGATTTTGAATTTGAAAATTGATAGTCTGGCATATCAAATTGGACTTCTATTGAATCACAGATTATCAAGGACGTAAGTTTTCGCAATTTCCATCAATTGACCCATGATAAGGAAGGATAAGAAAACAACCATGTAAACGAACCTGACAGGTGAAAAATCCGAATTGATTTTCAAGGAAAGCAGCCAGTAGTTAATCAGGAATACGCAGGGCGTGACAAACAAAAACTCCGACAAATAAGGGTGAATGGTGCACCATTGCGGTAAGGCGATATAAACGAATGAGAATGGAACCAGATTGAAAAGAAGCTGTTTCAGCATAACGCTTCTTTTGCTTTTCATTGCAGCAATCAAAATGAAAACACCGCACATCAAGCTGATGCAATTGCCCATGTGTTGTTCGGAAATCGCGGAGAAATAAGGGGCAAAGGTTGATTTCAAATAAATGGAATGGCCATCAAGTCCTGATCTGAATAAAAAACTCGAGGATACGTTGACAAGGCCAAGATGCTGCTGAGCCATTACTGGTAATAAATAATTAACTCCAGAAACGGCTAATACAATCAAGATGTTTTTGAAAAACGCTCTTCGAATTGCGAGCTTTTCTTCGGTGAACACATAGCAAAGTATCCACGGTATGATGTAAATAACGGATATGCAGGCGAGCACCAATCCACCTAATAAAAATCGCCGGTCCTTCACGGCCGAATTTTTTGTTTCGACATTCACCGACAAATAACAAAAAACCATTGATACGAAAAAATGGAAATTGTCCGCGTTGTATCTCAAAAATGAAATCCATGGCAGTGCATTGGCTAATACAAGTCCAATTACCAAAAACAGCCAGCCCAGTCCGAAAAGGTTAGGAGAAATCAGTTCCGAAACCTCCTTTTTGCGTAACCAAAGGATTAAACCCAAGAAGAGCAGCACATGCAGGTAAACCAATCCATTTTGCAACAGTTCATATTTTAAATCGAACAGATGATGAAAGGGAGATAATAAAATGTAGTTGGTGAGCAGAATCGGATAGGTATTTGTGGTGTAAACAAAACCCTGGCTAATGTTGGAATATTCGTACTGTCCTAAAAACAGATGTTGATCCCAGGCCGTTTCTTCCCACCAATTGAATGTTGTCGGAAAAATACCCGGTCGCTCATGGGTCGTTGCGCCACCAACACCGAGCTTGATCACTACACCCAACCAAACCAATACAATCGATAGGATGCAAGCCGTTACAACCGATTTCCTTTTCATGTTTTATCGAGAGTTTTCAACCTGCGAGCGGAGTAATCCAATCATGTTTTCTGAAATAAGTCGTCGAATGAAATCTCACCTGCTGGATTTCTTCAGGATTTTCAAAAAGCCTGTTTCGGAATCGGATTCCAGTTTCAAGACATACATCCCATCACTGAATCCGGCGATGTCGAATTCGGTGACCGCTCCAGTGACATTTGCCAACGTTTTTCCTTCAAGTGAAATCAGTTCAAGTCCTGTAATGTTCAACCCGCTGAGAATTATTTTGTCCACAACGGGGTTGGGCAAATTCGACAAATAATTGTTCAACTCCCCAATGCCTGATGTACCTACGGATATGTTTGTAGTGTAAGAATCCTGCGAGAAGCAATTTGAAGCGTATAGTGTTACCGGGTAGTTGCCTGGTGATGGATATGAATGGATAGGATTGGCAGAGGTGCTGTTGCTGCCATCCCCAAAATCCCAAAAATAATTGGTGGAATTGGTGGAGTTGTTGCTGAATGAAACTTGAAGTCCATTGGATGTATGGTTGAAGGATGCTTGGGCATCATAGGCGCCAACCAGCCAAGTAGACAATGAATCAAATGCAACTTCTTTGGCGGCTTGTCGGATTTGAGCGGCCGTCAATGGATCCAATCCTGCATCCGTTGTTATCAGCGTAGGGTCTTTGCGGAATATCGTCGAATAAAATCCGCAAGCCGTCGCATAAGAACCTGCCAAGCTTGGATGACTTTCATCCGTTTGATAAAGCTCGATTCCAGGTAAATTGTTACGGATATGCCGCCATATCGCTCCTGCAGGATTGACC
>JALRAP010000011.1 GCA_023262505.1 Bacteroidia bacterium | reverse complement strand
GCGGACTACTAATCCCTTTGGGATCGGTGATTGAAAGGCGTGGAGAAATCCCCACAGACAAACCAGTGGTTATACATTGCCGTAGTGGTGCTAGAAGCGCTACAGCTATCAGGGAGCTGGAAAACAGATTTGGATACACCAACTTGTCAAATTTAAAAGGTGGAATCTTAGCTTGGCAAAGTGAAATAGGTTGATTATTTTTCGAATCCCTTGGGAAGCCAAGAGTTAATCTATTCGAATGTCAACATACGGCTTAGTTGGTAAATCGCTTTCTCACTCCTTCTCGAAGAGATATTTCGAGGAAACCTACGGATTTAACGGTACTGATTCTCAAAACCGATATCTCAATTTTGAATTATCCGGTATTTCTGAGATAACATCGTTGATTAACAGTCAACCTGATCTGGCAGGATTCAACGTTACCATTCCATACAAGAATGAGATAATCCCATTTATTGACATATTAAGTGACGATGCCGCTAAAATTGGAGCGGTGAATGTGATCAGGGTGGTTAATCAAACAACCAATGGAAAAAAAATTCTGGAAGGTCATAACACGGACCACGGAGGTTTCAAGGCAGCGATTTTTCCAATGATTCGTTCGAACCATACTACTGCTTTGGTTATTGGCAACGGTGGGGCATCAGATTCAGTGCGTTTCGCCCTGAATGAAATGGGCATTGAATATGTTTGTTGCTGCAGGAGTCCAAAGCGGGCTGATGACATCGTTTTCAGAGATTTAAATAGGAGTCATTTCGAAAAATACAAGATTTTGATCAACACCACGCCGTTAGGCACTTGGCCTGAAACATCTCAAATGCCACCCATCCCGGTTGACTTTGTTGATGAACGCCATTTGGTTTTTGATTTGGTTTACAACCCCGAGGAAACCATGCTTATGCGTGAATCCAGGTTACGAGGGGCAATGGTTTCCAATGGTTTGCAAATGTTGAGAAACCAAGCGGATTTGGCGCTCCACATTTGGGGTATAAAATCCTGAAAATGAATATCCAATAACTTAAACAATTAACCTATCAAGGGTGTTTAAGTCGGTATTGAAATCCAAAAAAGTTATTTTTGCCGCAAATTAAACTGCCACAATGAAAATCATCCATGAATTATCGCCTAAAATGAAGTTCATCCTAGGAGCCCTATTGTTAGTGTCTCTATCACGGTTGATTCCTCACATTCCAAACTTTACCCCAATTGGAGCCGTTGCTCTCTTCGCTGGCACATACATAACATCTAAAAGGAACTCCTTTTTATTACCACTTGGAATTCTATTGTTCTCTGATTTGCTTCTTGAACTGGTGAACGGAACCGGGTTTTATCGAGACATGATATTCGTGTATGGTAGTTTTGCATTAGTGGTGACTATCGGATACCTTTTACGTGGACGTGAACAGCGCCAGACCATCATGGTAGCCTCCTTGGTTTCATCGATACTGTTCTTTTTCATTACCAATTTTGGAACTTGGTTGATGTATGACCTTTATCCAAAAACAGGTGCAGGATTGGTTTCATGCTACATAGCTGGAATCCCATTTTTCAAAGGAACTGTAATGGGTGACTTATTTTATTGCCTGATCCTTTTTGGCTCATACTCTTTGGCAAAATGGAGGTTTCCAGTATTGGCTAAATAATCAAACCGAATACAAAAAAACGAGGGCTGTTTTCCTAGGAGAACAGCCCTCGAATATTTATGCCGATTTGGAAGGTTATTTACCCTTCAAGGATTCCCTGATCCTTCTTAAATCGGTCTCATATGTAGACTGCGATATACTATTACTCTCCTTAAAGAAAAATACACCGTAGGAGTAAACAACCTTGGAGTAGACTTCTTGTTTGCTTGCCAACTTAACAATTGTCCTATAGATTGTACGGTTGGATTCAGTGATTGTTTCTTCCGACATCCCTTCAGGATACTCTTTCTTGAGAGCGGGAAGAGAATAAGTCAAGTTACTTGCTTTAGACTGTTGGGTAGTATCCTTGGTTGATTGGGATGTGTTAGCATAAGCCTGCTTTTGAGCTTCAATGTCCTTCATCCTCTTTTCTTCCGCTTTGCGAAGTACTTCTTGGCGAGCTCGCTCTTGTTCTGCGGTTTTGGCAGACTCTTGAGCCAACAAGATACTGTCATCTTTTGCCTTTTGAGCAGCCAAGGCATCTTGCTCAGCTTTGATTCTTGCGGCTTCGGCGGCTTTTTCCTCAGCTTCCTTGCGTGCTTTTTCAGCCGCAGCGGCTTTAGCCAAGGCTTCGGCTTCCTCTTTAGCTTTTAATTCCGCTTCACGCTTAGCCCGTGCTTCAGCGGCAACGCGAGCACGCTCTTCAGCTTCAGCTTTTGCTTTTGCTTCAGCTTCAACTCGAGCTTTTTCTTCTGCCTCACGTTTCAACTTGGCTTCATTCGCAACTCTGGCTTTTTCTTCTGCTTCAGCTTTGGCTTTTGCCTCTGCCTCGTCTTTGGCTTTCTGTTCAGCTGCTAATTTGGCAGCCAATGCGGCTTCGGCTTTTGCCTTTGCTTCAGCTTCTGCCTTCGCTTTGGTTTCGGCTAACAATCGTGCTTTCTCTTCTGCATCAGCCTTAGCCTTTGCTTCAGCTTCTAACCGGGCCTTTTCTTGGGCTTGCTTCTTAGCCAAAGCTTCTGCTTCTTTTCGGGCTAATTCATCGGCCTCAGCTTTTGCCTTAGCTTCAGCTGCAGTCTTAGCAGCTGCTTCAGCTTCTTGTTTTGCTTTGGCATCAGCCTCAGCTTTTGCCTTGGCTTCCGCTTCTTTTTTGGCCTTCTCTTCGGCGATTGCTTTAGCCTTGGCTTCTGCAGCCGCTTTGGCTGCTGCTTCAGCCTCTAGTTTAGCCTTGATTTCAGCCTCAGCTTTTGCTTTCGACTCAGCCTCTTTTTTAGCCTTTAATTCGGCTTCCAATCGAGCTTTCTCAGCTGCTGCTACACGGGCAGCCTCTGCAGCTTCTTGCTTTGCCTTTTCTTCAGCTTGAGCTTTGGCAAGGGCCTCAGCCTCACGTTTGGCTTTTTCTTCAGCAACCAATCTGGCCTTTTCTTCAGCGGCAGCTTTTGCCTTGGCTTCTGCTTCCAATCGTTCACGCTCACGAGCTTCGGCATAGGCTTTGGCTTTAGCTTCAGCTTCAGCCTTTGCTTTTGCCTCAGCTTCCAGCTTTGCTTTCTCAGCAGCTTCACGCCTAGCCTTTTCTTCAGCTAATTGTTGCAGGCGTTGTTCCTCTTTTGCTTTTGCAATGGAATCTTCTCTGGCTTTCGCGAGTTGACGTTGTAAAGCCATCTCCTCGGCAACACGAATTTTTTGCAATGAGTCTTGGCGGGCTTTTTCTTGTGCAACTGCTATTTCCCGTATTCGCACTTCCTCTTTAGCTTTGGCCTCCAGCTCCATTTGCGCCTTTGCTTTTTCCGCCTCAATTTTAGCCTTTTCTTGCCTAACTTTATTTTCAGCCACCAATGAATCTGCTTTGGCTTGAGCCTTTATTTTTTCGTCTTCAACACGTTTCTTTTCAGCTGCAACTTGTAATTCTTGCTTAGCCTTGGTGTTCTCTTCTTTACGCGTATTGGTATAGTTAGGATCATAGGTAAAATCCTCATAATCGTCACTGTATTCATACTTGGCTACCGGTTTTTCCAATACAGAAGGCTCTGGCAAGCCGTCCACCTTGGCAAACAAGTCGATTTTGTATTTAAGTGAAAAAATCTGTCCGTTATAATCATCAGGCACCTTGGTGTCAAATTCAACCGACTTGGTTACACATCCCGCTTTTCGGTATACCAGTAAATAAGCTGAATTCAGTTCCAAATTGACAATGAAGTTCCCTTTTGAATTGGTTAAGAGTGTTTCCACAACTTCATTGCCTCTCATTACTGAAATCTCTGCACCTTCCAAAGCCTTCTTATCTTGATTTACGGACCCAACAACCTCTAAATACCCCTTATCTTGAGCTTTAATTGATGTTGTACTAAATATTGTATTACAGATGATTAAAAAATAAATAACCACATTGTAATTGTACTTTTTGGATTGAAGAAGGCGTATCATATTTGAATCACGCGGTTAGATTTGAATTTGAAAATATAGAGGTAGATAATTTTCTTGCTTGATTAAGGGCCTCCAAGTTTAACCCTATTGGAACGTGTTTTTCTGCTAAATATTGGATCAGCAATTCTGTGGAGAGGTTACCAACAAGACTATCCCCAGCCATTGGACAACCTCCAAAACCACCCAACGCCGAATCAAAGCCCCTACATCCCGCCTGAAATGCCGCGTCCACCTTGTCAAGCCAGTTCTCGGAGCGGCAATGCAAATGAACTCCTATCTCGCAATTTGGGAATTGACTCATTACCTGTTGTACAAGCTCAGACACATTTGACGGGGAAGCCAAGCCAACCGTGTCAGCCAAGGCAAAATGAAAAAACCCATTTTGATTCAACCTTTGAATGTGCTCCAAAACCACAGTACTGTTATACTCATCCCCGTATGGGTTACCAAATGCCATGGAAATGTATACCATGACTTCCTTGCCATTTTTTTCAGCGACCTCTTTGATCCTTAAAAGTTCATTAAAAGAGCTATCAATATTCGAGTTGGTATTACGCTGCTGAAAAGTTTCGGATACTGAATAAGGATAGCCTAGAAAGGATATTCTACTGAAAGCGCTTGCATCAGTGGCACCTCTGTGATTGGCAATAATGGCAATCAGTTCAGTATTTGGACTTTCATCCAATGAATCCAAAACCTTTGCCGTATCCTGCATCTGAGGGATGGCCTTGGGGGATACAAAACTTCCAAAGTCCAAGCGAGTAAAACCGACCTTGAGAAGCGCATTAAGGTATTCGATTTTTTTCTCTGTAGGAATAAACTCAGCGATGCCCTGCATAGCATCACGAGGGCATTCTGTAATCCTACAATTCGTATCAGCGGGTATTTGAGCCACTTATTAGTTGGGCAGTTACTTAATAATCACACCATCTGCCTCAAAAACAAGCTCACGCTTGGGCTCGGTTATTTTTTCAATTTCCTCTTTGCTCTTCTTGGCATCCTCTGCAAAGTGTCTTAACTCTTCAACAGAAGTGACATTTATAGATGCAGTTCCACGCATGATTACCGTTGATCCTGCCAAGTCCTTTGGAACAAAGAAGCCATAATCCTTAAAGCTAACGCGGATGGTTTCACCGTTGCCAGTCTCCAACTTCATCCAACAGCCCTTAGCTTGACAAACCGACGAAACCTTTCCCTCCACAATTGCAGGCATACTTTCCTTACCCTGCATTTGCTTAAGCATATCACCCATGGACATTGCGCCTTTGGGATCGAATTTTTCGCCGAAAGATCGTTGCTGTCCGACAGAGTTATCGCAAGACCAAACAAATGCTGAAATAATGAGAATGATGAGGCTTTTTTTCATTTTTTTATTGGTTTTAGGCAAATTTAGTTAATGGAATGGCAAAAACGATGCCGAAATTCATTCTTAGCCCTTGGCAGAAAGAAGTTTGTTAATCCTTTTTACAAGAGAAGGCCCTTCGTACACAAATCCTGTATACAATTGGACGAGTGATGCTCCAGCTTCCATCTTTTCTTTGGCATCCTTCGGATCCATTATTCCTCCCGAAGCAATCAAGACCATATTTGATGGAGCCTTAGATTTGAAGTATCTTAAAAGTTCTGTGGATTTTCCCATAAGCGGCTTGCCTGACAAACCACCCATCCCGATTTTTTCAATTTCGTCGGAGGATGTATTAAGACCTTCCCTGCTAACTGTTGTATTTGAGACAATAAGCCCGGAAATCCCGGTGGAGGTTGCAACATCAATTATATCGTCGGCCTGTCCAAAATTGATATCTGGGGCTACTTTCAGGAAGACGGGAACTGGATGCTCTCCCTCCTTGTTTTCCCTCATCACTTCAGCAAGCAGGTGCATCAGTGGCTCCTTGTCTTGTAATGCGCGTAGCCCTGGAGTGTTAGGTGATGAAAGATTTACGACCAAGTAATCAACTAAACCCTTCAAACCTCGAACACATGCAGTATAATCTTCATGCGCCTTCTCGTTTGAGGTGTCTTTGTTCTTACCAATATTGCCGCCAACAACTATTCGAGGATCGACGGATTTTAATCTGGAGACCATAGCATCCAACCCTTCGTTATTGAACCCCATCCTGTTTATGAGGGCATGGTCCTTTGGCAACCTGAACAAACGAGGTTGTGGGTTTCCTGCCTGAGGTTTAGGGGTAACGGTACCCACCTCAATAAAACCAAAACCCATCGCCCCAAAGGCATTAATGGCTTTGGCATCCTTATCCAATCCTGCCGCCAGTCCAACCCTACTCGGAAATTTTATGCCTAACAATTCAATCCCACATTGCGCGGAAGGTTGATTAAATAATCGGATAATTGAAAGTAAACCAGGGATACGTTGAGCAAAGCCTAAGATTGAAAAGGTGATATGATGGGCCTTTTCAGCCGGAAAACGGAATAAAAGGGGCCTGAGCAATTTCCTGTATAACATATCACAAAAATGAGGTTTTGGTCGCCTCCTACGGCCATTTATTGCGAAATTTGTTCCACAATACACCGTGAATAAGCCCACCCAAAATCTAGCAGTAAACCGTAAAGCCGGTTTCGAATACCACCTTGAAGCAACTTTCGAGGCTGGGATTGTATTGACGGGAACCGAAATCAAATCCGTGAGAAACGGTCAACTTAACTTGGCCGATGCATATTGTATTTTCCTAAATGGCGAACTTTGGGTCAAAGGCATGCACATTGCCGAATACAAAGACGGATCCTACAATAATCACCTTTCCAAAAGGGATCGAAAGCTTTTGCTTAACAAGTCGGAGCTCAGAAAGCTAAACACCAAAGTCAAGGAAAAAGGATACTCCATCATCCCAATCAAAATGTATTTGTCGGAAAGAGGATTGGCAAAAGTTGAAATCGCCCTTGCAAAAGGCAAAAAGCTATACGACAAACGCGAGGATATGAAGCGCCAAGATGCCAAAAACGAAATGGATCGTCTCAAAAAATCCAGACGTTGATCTCTTCAATTACAGAAAACCATACCATCGTAATCATTGGAGCCGGTCCTGCAGGATCCATGGCATCAGCATTCCTTTCGCGTGAAGGAATACCACATTTGCTGATCGACAAAGCAGTTTTTCCTCGGGATAAGATCTGTGGTGATGCCCTATCGGGCAAGGTCTTCACCATACTTAAAAAACTCGATCCGAATATCCGTTCAAAAATGGGTGCGCTGGAATCCGATTTCCTGCCTTGCGAAGGAATCGTGTTTGTTGCCCCGAACGGAAAAAGCCTTGATGTGCCCTTTAAAAGCAAATCGGCCAATACAATCGAGGGACCAGCAGGATTTGTATCTCCCAGAATGAAATTCGATCAATACCTTCACAACTACATCGACTTAAAATATGCCGATTTCAGGGAGTCAACGGAGCTGATGGCGATTGAAAGAGATTCCGAAGGACTAATATTGACATTGAGTTCAAATGGCAAACCATATGAGGTCAGAACCAAGTTGTTGATTTCTGCGGATGGTGAGAGGAGCCTAGCGGCTAAATCTATCGGAGGAATAAAAAAAGAGCCGGATCATTTTTCAGCTGGTATCCGAATGTACTTTGAAGGTGTCACAGGTATGCACCCGAAGAACTACATCGAACTGCATTTCATAAAGGATTTTCTTCCTGGCTATTTGTGGATATTTCCACTCCCAAATGGAAAAGCCAACGTAGGAGCAGGAGTGCTGTCAAAGCATGCCAGTAAACAAAAAATGAATCTGCGTCAGATGCTGTTGGATTGTATCAGCTCAAACCCAGCCATAAAAGACCGCTTTAAAAACGCCAAACCCATGGAAAAAGTTCAGGGTTGGGGATTGCCACTTGGTTCGAAAAAGAGGAAACTAAGTGGTGATAATTTTATTTTAACCGGTGATGCAGCCTCATTGATCGACCCTTTCACGGGAGAAGGTATCAGCAATGCGATGTTCAGCGGTATGATGGCCGCTGAAACAGCTGCTGAAGCATTGAAAATGAACGATTATTCTGATGTTTTTCTCCAGGCTTATGAAACGAAAGTTTATCGCAGGTTAAGTGGAGAATTGAAGCTGAGTAGAACCATGCAAAAGCTTTGCAATTATCCTTTTCTTTTCAACTTGGTGGTAAACAAGGCCGAACGAAACCGCGAGTTCAGGGAAACCATATCCTGCATGTTCGACGATTTGGACCTAAGGGCCAAACTCAAAAAGCCCGGCTTTTATTTCAATCTGGTTTTCGGCGGAAAATAATGGGCGGCTAAATCTGCATATCCACATTTCCTACATTTGAGCCTTTAAAATCCGATACCATGGAAATCTTGCTTGCCGTAGTGTTTATCGTTGGCTATCTGATCATCGCCCTCGAGCATCCTTTCAACATCAACAAAGCTGCCTCTGCCATACTTACAGGCGTATTATGCTGGACCATTTATGCGGTTTTTTCTGGAGACGTTGAATCCGTAAACCACCACCTGTCAGAGCATTTATCTGATATTGCCGGAATCTTGTTTTTCCTGCTCGGAGCCATGACCATCGTTGAGCTCATAGATGCTCACAACGGTTTTGAAACCATCACAAGTCGGATCAAAACCACCGATAAGCGCAAGATTCTTTGGATTATCAGCCTAATCACATTCTTCCTTTCAGCGGTTTTAGATAACCTTACTACAGCCATAGTAATGACATCCCTAACGAGGAAATTATTGCACAATCGTCAAGAACGCCTACTCACCGTAGGAATGATTGTGATAGCAGCCAACGCTGGCGGAGCTTGGTCGCCAATTGGAGATGTTACCACTACCATGCTTTGGATAGGTGGACAAATCACTCCCGCGAATATTATTTTAAAGCTTATCATACCTAGTTTAATCTGCCTTTTGTTACCTCTAATACTATTAACCTCAAAATTCAAAGGACATGAAACAGGGTTAATGAATCAAGAAGACCAGAAGACTTCCATTTCCTCATCAGAAAGCACATTGGTTTTCACTGTCGGAATTACCAGTTTGATAATGGTTCCAATATTCAAAACACTTACCCACCTCCCTCCTTTCTTGGGTATTTTATTAGGTTTGGGAGTGATGTGGGTCATGACCGAATTGATTCATAGAAAAAAACAGCCACACCATAAAAGCAGCCTTAGCGTTACTAGAGCATTGGAACGAATCGACACGTCAAGCATTCTGTTTTTCCTTGGCATTTTGGTGGCAGTAGCCAGCTTAGAAAGCACCGGATTACTGAAACATGCAGCCAATTGGCTTGATAAATCGGTTGGCGACTTGAATGTCATCGTTGTTTTACTTGGACTCCTGTCCTCCATCATTGACAACGTTCCATTGGTAGCGGCAAGCATGGGCATGTATGATTTGGCGACTTTCCCAACAGACCACTATCTCTGGGAGTTTCTTGCATATTGTTGTGGAACTGGAGGAAGTTGCCTGATAATCGGATCAGCGGCCGGTGTAGCTGCCATGGGAATGGAGAAAATCGACTTCATTTGGTATCTTAAAAATGTAAGCTTGTATGCATTGATTGGATACCTCGCAGGAGCATTCTCCTACATTTTGATGGAACCCTTCTTTGGCTAAACCTGTACTTTAACTCACTTCACTGAAGTGATTCGAAACTCGGTTCGCCTATTACTTGCCCTTCCTTCGTCTGTCCCATTATCGGCGATAGGCTTGGAGTCTCCCAAACCTATGGATGTCATCCTCGCACTTTCAATCCCTTTGCTTTTGAGATAATCCGTAACTGATTTTGCGCGGTTGTTTGACAATATCAGATTCGATTTTTTATCGCCTATGTTATCCGTATGGCCGGAAACCTCTATTACCACATTTGGATTTTTTTTCATGAATGAAACCAATTTATCCAATTCGGTAAAAGACTCCTTTTGCAGTTCAAAGCTATTTGTAGGAAAAAACACGTTCTTGAGAACCACTTTGGAACCAACCGTAACTGGCTCTAGTTTTATATCCAAGACATAGGGTTTGTTACTAGATTTGGAATCCTTGCAAGAGAAGTTATCCGAATAAAACAGATAACCTTCTTTGCTCACATTCAATAAATAATCCTTTCCAATAGGCAAGGTGGCCAGGAATGTGCCAACTGATTCTTCAGTCCCTGATTTAACAATGGTTTTGCCCGACTCCAAGTCAATGATTTCATAGGATGACGAAAGCTTGGATCCATTGTTGGCATCCACCACAACTCCTTTCACAAAACTTGTGGCGACAGGTCTAGCAGCCTTATGGAGCCTAAAACTATACAAATCCAATCCACCTTCGCCACCTGGTCTATCTGATGAGATATAGGCAACATCTCCGCGTGGTCCAACCAACAAGCCTCGCTCATCATCATAAGTGTTTATAGGATAACCCAAATTCACAGGATCACCCCAGGAGCCGTCGGGTCTACGCCTTGAAACATAAATGTCCAATCCTCCCATACCAACATGACCGTCTGAAGAGAAATACAAGGTTTGGTCATCAGGGTGGATATAAACGAATTCCTCTTCCTCGGATGTATTTATATTGGAAGGCAATTTTGCAGGCTCACTCCACTTCCGATCGTCGCCAATTCTCGAAACATAGATATCCTGCTCACGTATGCCCGTGCCTGTGATTCTTCCCCGAATGAAATACAAGGTTCGGCCATCGCTGGAGAAGGACGGTTGTGACTCCCAAAGCGTAGTGTTTACCGGACCACCGAGGTTCAATGGTTTTGTCCACCCATCTTTACGCAATGCGGAGTAATATAAATCGCAGGACCCTTTGCCGTCATTACGTTGGCAAGCAGCGAAAAACAAGACTTTCCCATCTGAGGAATAACAAGGAACACCCTCGTTTCCATAAGTATTCAAACTACCACCAGCGTTCTTTGCCAGGTCCCAAATTTCTCCTTTTCGATTGGCTATGTAAAAATCCTCGTGATAACGGTTAGACCCTTGTGTCTCTGGACGATTGCGAGTAAATATCATGGTCTCGTCATCAACCGTGATGGATGGGAAATATTCGTCATATGGACTATTGACTCCACTTCCTAAGTTTTTCGGATCAAATTCAACGGGTGATTTGATGGCTTCTAAAGCGAATTTGCAACAGGAAATACGAAAGTCACTTAAGCTTAAAAGCTCCGGCTTAGTCCCGGGAACGGTTTTATAACTCTCATAATGCCTTAATGCATCCGCATATTTTCCTGTTTTGAATTCTATGGCTGCCAGAGTATAATAGGCTGTCGGATAAAACGTCGGATTGATTGTAATGACTTTCTTGTAATTGAGAATAGCCTCATCATATTTTCGGGATTCGATGGCCAAATCAGCCAGAATTAGATAGGGCTCTATGAATCCTGAATCTTTCTTGATGGCCTTTTCCAATTCAATCTTGGCTTTTTCATTCAAACTCTTGTCATAGTATTCCAATGCAGATTCATAAAAACGGATTGCCTGTGAATTGGATGTTGAATAGGTCTTTTGCCCGTAAGCTTGAAACTGAAAAAAAGTAAGCAAAAACAGTCCAAGAATATAGGTTTTGGCTTTGGAGGCGATCATGGAATGTCCAAGGTTTTGTGAGTTTGGAGTGAAATACGCCAAATTGGATTATTTTTCACGTACTCAACGATCAATTGTGCCATTTTATTGGATTTACCAAACTCGGGCTGCAGAAATAACTGGCACGATGGTTTAACGTCCTTTAAAAATGATTCAGCCCATTCCAAATCAGAGGGATGGTAAACCACTACTTTAAGTTCATCAGCCAAGGAAATCATTTCAGGCAATGGTTTCTTAAACTTTTTCGGAGAAACACAGACCCAGTCCGCTTCACCTCGAAGCTTATATGCACCTGAAGTCTCAATATGAGACTGCTTACCAGATTGGCGTAACCCGTTTAACAGCTCACTTAAATCATACATACAAGGCTCGCCACCGGTGATTACAACTATATCGGCTGGATGAAGCAAAGAATCAGCCAACAATTTATGAATAGGTATAGATGGGTGTTCCTCTGCGTTCCAAGAACCTTTTACATCACACCAAGTGCATCCAACGTCGCATCCGGCCAAACGGATAAAAAATGCGGCTTTACCGGTATGAGCGCCCTCCCCTTGAATGGTGTAAAAGGACTCCATAACTGGAAGAACAGACGTAGAAGAAACTACCATAGAGCGGTTAAAAAAGAATTTCTTTCTTGGAGGCCATCAAGGTATTTTGCAATAACCCCACGATGGTCATGGGTCCTACCCCACCTGGCACAGGGGTGATCCAACTGCATTTTGGAGCCACCTCATCGAAATCAATATCTCCTTGCAATCTAAAGCCGGATTTCTTCGTCGCATCCGCAACTCGGGTAATACCGACGTCAACCACAACAGCTCCTTCTTTAACATGATCTCCCTTCAGAAAACCGGGTTTTCCTAAAGCCGCGATGATTATATCAGCCTCCAAACAATAAGATTTCAAGTCGCTGGTTTTACTGTGACAGATAGTAACGGTTGCATTACCAGGTTTCGAATTGCGGGCCATAAGTATGCTCATTGGCATTCCTACGATGTTGGATCGACCGATTACCACGCACTTTTTCCCAGAGGTTTCAATTCCATAACGATCCAATAAGGTGATAATTCCTTTAGGTGTAGCTGCCACAAAGGAAGGTTTACCTTGCATCAAACGACCGGAGTTAACAGGGTGAAAACCGTCTACGTCTTTTGAAGGATGTATGGTTTCGGTCACCTTTTCAAATGAAATATGGCGAGGTAGAGGGCTTTGAACTATCAAACCGTCTATTTCCGGATTGGAATTAATCTCATGAATCTTTTCCAATAGTTCGCTTTCGGTAACGCTTGAATCGTATCTGATCAACGTTGAACCAAAACCGATTTCACCACAAGTTTTGACCTTGCTTCCGACGTAGGTTTCAGAAGCGCCATCCGTGCCAACAAGAATGGCAGCCAAATGCGGGGCCTTTTTTCCGCTAGCCACTATAGACGCAACTTCAGATTGGATTTCCTTTTTGATCAATTCGGAAAGCGACTTCCCATCTAATATTTTCATTGAAATCAATTATTGTTTTCTAACTGGCATATTACGCATCAATTTGGCAGCATTGCCTCCTGAGAATGCTTTCATCATTTTACGCATGTCCTCAAATTGCTTCATCAAACGGTTTACTTCTTGAATATTCGTACCGCTTCCCATGGCAATCCTCTTTTTTCGGCTTCCATTGATCAATCCTGGCTCTGAACGCTCGGCTGGAGTCATAGACCTGATTATAGCTTCAACGCCTTTGAATGAATCGTTATCAATGTCCAGGTCTTTAACAGCTTTGCCTACACCGGGAATCATGCCTAAAAGATCCTTTACATTTCCCATCTTTTTTATCTGCTCCAATTGAGACAAGAAATCATTGAAATCAAATTTGTTTTTGGCGATTTTTTTCTGGAGCTCAGCTGCTTGTTTTTCATCAAATTGCTCTTGTGCTCTTTCGACCAGAGAGACAATGTCGCCCATCCCTAAAATACGATCGGCCATACGCTCCGGATAGAAGACATCGAGCGCTTCCATCTTCTCGCCAGTTCCAACAAACTTAATTGGTTTGTTTACAACCGAGCGAATAGATAACGCCGCACCGCCTCGTGTGTCGCCATCCAATTTAGTGAGCACCACCCCATCAAAATCAATACGGTCATTGAACGCCTTTGCTGTGTTAACGGCATCTTGGCCGGTCATAGCATCCACAACAAACAGGGTTTCGGATGGATTGACAGATTTCTTGATCAATTCTATTTCAGCCATCATGGCTTCATCCACTGCTAATCGGCCTGCGGTATCAATAATCACAGGATTATATGATTCCCGAACCGCAAGAGCAATTGCATTCTTGGCAATCGAAACGGGATTGGTATTTCCTGGCTCGGTATAGACAGTAACGCCTATTTGCTCACCAAGTACTTTCAGCTGATCGGCCGCAGCGGGACGGTATACATCACAAGCAACCAAAAGAGGGTTTTTCCCTTTTTTATTCTTTACATAATTTGCCAATTTACCGCTTAAGGTGGTTTTACCCGAACCTTGCAAGCCTGACATGAGGATAATGGCAGGAGAACCTTTTAGATTGATGTCGGTCATGGTGCCTCCCATGAGTTCTGCCAATTCTTGATGCGCTATTTTCACCATCAATTGGCTTGGTGAAACCGCAATCAACACGTTTTGCCCTAATGCCTTTTCCTTGACATTGTCTGCAAAAGTTTTGGCAACCTTATAATTCACGTCGGCTTCCAACAATGCCTTCCGAACCTCTTTCATGGTTTCGGCTACGTTGATTTCGGTAATCTTACCTTGTCCCTTCAGGACTTTAAAGGCCCTATCTAGCTTATCACTTAAATTTTCAAACATGATTTAAAATCAAACTATTAATTAATGTTAATTTCCAATTTCTAAAGAATCAACCAATGATTGACCCAATGAGTCACCGGCAATATCGGTGTAATCATCCTCCTCATAAAATCCTGCTTCCTCTTCCTCGTCTGATGCTCCAGCTTTTAATGTAATATCCTCTTTTGTTATATGAACAAGCCAGTTTCCATCGGTTTTTACAAGCTTGATGGTGGTAGGCATGTCTTCTTCCTCACTTACGAATTTAACATATGCTGTATCACCTATGACACGCTCTTCGATTATTTCGATTTTTGATTTAACAAACGGTGTGGAATCTTGAGATAAATTAGCGATGCTTTCCTGCAAATTTATGAGCTTGTCAGTGTCGGGAGTTGAAAGCTCCCGAGCATCTTCAAAATGCTTATTCTCTACGGCATAGATAAAATCGACCACTACATCAGATGGGTTTTCGTTGGAGCAACCGGACATTGCAATTAAGAGGATAATGGCGAACTTGTAAAGCGGTTTATTCATGATTCATATTTAATGTCAAATATCTTGATGGCGAAAGGATTCAAATAAAGGTCGTCTAAACCAACAAAATCCCCTGAAGCAGTATGGCTGATTTGAATATGTATCCCGGAAGGATTCAGAACATGTTTCCAAATAAACTCCGTACAATACAATTTGTCATTGGAAGAGATATCGAAATGGTCATCGAATGTTGGTTTTTGTTCTACTAGGGATTTCATATCCATTTCGAGCTGCGATCTCTTACGGTTTAGATTTGCATATCGATAAATAGAAACTCGGCTGTTTTCCCTTTCCGAGCAAAAATCCTTCAAACTTTCGCACCACAATCCTGAAATTGATTTCCCATTTTCCATTTTCTCCATCATATGGTAAATCATCGGTTTCCCATCCATTACAACAACCAATCCTACATGGGAGAAGGCACGATCACGAAGAGAAGTGTTTCGCATCATACCACTAACAAATCCTTTACCTGATCTGAAGATTAGATCGCCCGATTTAAGCTCAGGAAAACCAGTAAATGAATTTGAAATGGAAGTGTGTTTAACATCAGCCATTGATGAAATCACCGACCCTACTGCTATTCCTAATAGAACTGATATCAAAAGTAGCTTTCTCATTCAAAATCACATTTGTTCAGGGGCATGAATACCTAGCAATGACAACGCCAATGAAATAACGGCTGCCGTTTTATGACAAAGATGTAGTCGAAACTTACTTGTTAAAGGATCCTGTGAATCAACAATCACATTGTCATGGTAAAACTGGTTGAACGCTTTAGCCAATTCATAAACATAATTGGAAATAACAGCCGGAGACAACTTTTGAGCTGCATCCTGGGCAACCTCATCAAATGCAAGGATTGTTTTGACCAACTCCCTCTCTTTGTCATTCAAAGAGCACCCATCTGGCTTTTGGAACTTACCGTAATCCCCATAACCATTCATGGTCTCAGCTTTTCTAAGAACCGACTTTATGCGCGCGTGGGTGTATTGTATGAACGGACCGGTGTTACCGTTGAAATCAATGGACTCATTGGGATCGAATAGCATTCTTTTTTCGGGATCAACCTTCAAAAGGAAATACTTCAAAGCACCCATGCCGATGTGATTGTATAAGATTTTGGATTCAGCTGAATCAGGATTTTGAATCTTTCCCAACTCCCGTGTGATTTTTTCGGCCTCAATAGCCATCTCATCCATTAAATCATCTGCATCCACAACCGTGCCTTCCCTGGATTTCATTTTTCCCGAAGGAAGGTCGACCATATTATATGACAAGTGATAGAGCCTCGATGCCCAATCGTATCCAAGTTTAGACAAAATCAGGAAAAGAACCTTGAAATGATAATCCTGTTCATTGCCCACGACATAGACCATGCTATCAAATCCGAAATCCTCATGACGCTTTACCGCGGTACCTAGGTCTTGGGTCATGTACACAGATGTGCCATCCGAACGCAACAATAACTTCTCGTCAAGGCCCTCACCTCTCAAATCAACCCAAACTGAATTGTCGGGCCGACGATAAAAAACCCCTTTTTGCAACCCTTCATCAACAATCTTTTTACCCAGAATATAGGTCTCAGACTCATAGTAGAGCTTGTCGAAATCCACACCTAGTCGCTTGTAAGTAATATCAAATCCTTCATAAACCCAACTGTTCATGAGCCGCCACAAATCCAATGTCTCAACATCCCCGGCCTCCCAATCTTGTAGCATATTCCGAGCCTGAACCATCAGAGGGGCATCTTTCTCCGCCCTTTCCTTGTCCATACCACCGGCAACCAGATTTCCTACCTCTATTTTGTAGTGCTTGTCGAATTCAACGTAGTATTTACCAACTAGGTGATCGCCCTTGATTCCTGAAGATTGAGGCGTCTCGCCATTTCCAAAAAGCTTCCATGCCAGCATCGACTTGCAGATATGTATTCCGCGATCGTTGATGATGTTTACCTTGGTTACTTTATTGCCATTCAGTTTTAGTATCTCACCAACCGCATAACCAAGCAGGTTGTTACGCATGTGTCCCAAGTGCAAAGGCTTATTGGTGTTTGGAGAACTGTATTCTACTAAAATATGCTTGCCTGTACTTGGTTTTGGGGAGGTCAATTCTTGGGATTTGTAAAACCTCTCCAACCATAGTTCAGGTTTTATTTCAATATTCAAAAAACCCTTGACGACATTGTAACCAGATGCCCAATTGCCTGATGCGATCAGCTCTTTTCCGATTGACTCCCCTACTTCTTCCGGCTTTTTACCTGCTGATTTGGACAAATTGAAAACTACTAATGTTAGATCGCCAGGGAATTCCTTCCTGGTAGCTTGAAAAACGAGTTTGTCGGTCTCGACATTAGTTCCAAAAATATTCTTAAAAATATCGGCTATTTCAAGACCGAGTTCCTTCTCAAAAACCATAATTATGCTCAAGTAGTTAATTGGCTTACTACCCTTTGAAGAATTTCAAAAGTGTTTTCTGCCATAAGATTTTCCTTGTCCAGAGTTGGATTCACTTCAGCAATTTCCATGCAGCAAACCTTTTCGTTTTGGACCAATCTTACACAAAGGCTGCCCGCTTCCTTTTCGGTTATTCCATTTCGAACAGGGGTACCTGTACCCTTGGAAATGGACGAATCCATGCTATCGACATCAAACGACACATAAATCAGACTGCAATGTGACAGATGAGCCAAGGCGTCGCGCGAAATCTTCTCAACCCCGTTGCGTTTTACATCGTTGGTTGTAAATATGCGAACCTTGTGCTTCTTCAACAGATAAGACTCCTCTGGCTCTACGTCCCGAAGGGAAATATAAACCATGTCCTTGTAGGTGATCTTTGGAGTAATCCCGCCTATTTTCTTGAATTTAGTCCACAAGTCGACGGTTTCCTTATCGGGTTTGTTGATACGGGACTGCAAATTATCTTCTCCTAGAGATGCAGCCAATGGCATGCCGTGTACGTTGCCTGTAGGGGTAGTATATGGTGAATGCAGATCTGCGTGTGCATCAATCCATATAACTCCCAATTTCTGTTTAGGAAATGCTTGGCGAATACCAGCAATTGTGCCTGTAGATGTGCTATGGTCGCCAGCCAGAACAATTGGAAACGACTTGGATTTCAGTGTTGAGGCTACTTCGTTGCAAATCCGCTCACAGGTACCGATTATTCCTTTTAGCCTCTTGGCATAAGGTGTACCCGGATTAGCAAACAGTAATTGATTTTCTGTTTTGATCTCAACAGAGTCGTGCTTGTTGAAAAGCGAACTACCATAGTCAAGAGCGGCTATTTTTATGGCATCCACACCAAGGCTCGCACCACGGGTACCAGCCCCTATTTCAGACCTAACCTCTATGAACTTTACGTTTTTAATCATATTGGTATTCGATTTACACTATTGAATTTAACATCCGAGTTACTTACATTCGCGAAATATTCACCATCCAAGTTACTTGAATTAATGAAAAATCGTTACGCTGACCTAATTACACAAACATTTGATTTCCCTCAGGAGGGTTTTGAGGTGGTGGATAACAATCTGCATTTCAATGGAATACCATTAATGGATATCATTGAGCAATATGGAACACCTCTAAAAATCAGCTACCTACCGAAGATCAGCGAGCAGATCCAAAAGGCCAAACGGTTGTTCAATGTAGCCATGGCCAAGGCCGATTACAAAGGTAAATATACTTACTGTTACTGCACCAAAAGCTCCCACTTTTCATTTGTGTTGGATGAGGCCTGCAAAAACGACATCCATTTGGAGACATCCTCAGCCTTCGACATACCCATTATTCGCAATCTGGAAGAACGTGGAAAAATCAATAAGGAGGTTTTTGTGCTGTGTAACGGCTTTAAAAGATCCGTTTACACTCAAAATATCAAGGAGTTGATACAAGATGGCTTCACCAATGTGATTCCCATTTTGGACAACATGAATGAACTAGCTGCTTACGAGGATATTTACAAGGATAACAAACTTAAGGTAGGCATACGAATAGCAGCAGAAGAAGAGCCCAATTTTGATTTCTATACATCAAGGCTAGGAATCAGATACACTGAAATAATTGATTACTACAAGAATGTGATTAAAAAGACCCCTAATATCGAGGTCAAATTGCTCCATTTTTTCATAAATACCGGTATTCGCGATACTGCATATTATTGGGCTGAATTGGAGCGCTGTATTCATTTGTATTGCGACATTAAGAAAGTATGCCCAGAACTGGATTCATTGGACATCGGAGGAGGGTTTCCGATTCGTACATCACTTAGCTTCGATTTCGATTACCAATACATGGCCGATGAGATTGTTCGACAGATTAAATCTATATGCGTTCAACGAAATGTTAAAGAACCGAACCTGTTTACAGAGTTCGGATCATTTACAGTGGGAGAAAGCGGAGCCATACTATTCAACGTAACCGAGGAAAAAAGACAGAATGATAAGGAGACTTGGAACATGATCGACAGCTCCTTCATCACAACACTACCCGATACTTGGGGTATCAAACAGAAGTTTATTTTGCTCAGTATAAACCATTGGGACAAGGAATATCAACGGGTAAACCTAGGAGGACTTACCTGTGATAGCGACGACTATTACATTATGGAAAGCGTTAAAAGCAGGGTTTTTTTACCAAAAGGTGAAAAAGACGAGCCGCTTTATATTGGCTTTTTCCATACTGGAGCATACCAAGAATCATTGGGCGGATATGGTGGGATTCAACACTGCCTTATACCAGCTCCCAAGCACGTATTGATAGATCGAGATGATAATGGCGAGATAGTGACAAGGTTATTCGCCAAAGAGCAAAGTGCCAAGTCGATGATGAAAATACTCGGCTATTAAGCCGGTTTATCTTCCAATCACTATTCGCGAACGAGTTACCTTACCTGCGCATTGCAACTCGAGCAAGTACAAGCCGGAGGCAGGTTGATGGTTCGCAAGATTCAGGTTCATCATATTGTTGCCTGAATACAACTCCCCATTCCACAAATCATCCACTATCCGCCCATCGGGAGCTACCAACTTTATTGTTGCGACTCCATCAACAGAACTGTTCAATGATATGGTTACCCAATCATTGGCCGGATTGGGGAATACTGACATGTTCCCGATCGGATTCTCAGCCTCATTTATGGCAGTCAGGGTCCGAACACTATCACGGAAGGTAACCGAAGAAATCTGAGGAGCACCGCCGAATGAGCCTCCGGTCATGGTTATTTGCAGCAAAGGGATGTTCTTAGTACTTCCTAACCACTTATATTCTATAGTAGCTGGTGAGGGAAAATTGAAACCAAAACCGAGAGTATCCAAGAACAAAGTGTCATTACCAGTTATTGATGATTTTATACGAAGGGTATTGAAGGTTCCGTATGGAGTAATGAGTGTTCCCCATCCATCAACCTCCGAAACTCGCACTTGGTCGTGACCATAGTAACCTAAGTTTGGAATATTGATATTGAAATCGGATGGTGAAGTATCCGTATCTCCGAAATTCATAGGGAATCTGTAGATTACATCTTTGGTGTTGAAACCAATGGGAACTCCGATGCCATTGATAGTTGCTCCATAACCTGTTTGCTGATACAGTGTGCTTGATTTGTAATAAAAAGCGATTACGTCACTTACTGTCACGCCACCTCCAATAGGCACATTAGGTACACCTAAATTCCCCTTTTTAGCTTGATTCGCCCTATTACTGTTAAATGCGAGATCAGCAAAATACAAAGCGTATGTTCCTCCTGTGGATGAAACCGTTCTGAAAGTGTCGATATCCTGAGAAACTGGCTGAAGAAATGAAAAGTCCCAAGTGTAGTTTGCCCCTGTTGGTACAGGGTCTATGGCAGCAGTAATTTGAGCGTTACTAAATCTAAACGTATCGTTGGCAGCGGGAATAGATGAGCTTCCAATGGTGATCTGAGCTTTTCCAAGATTGGCGATTAACACCAATGTGATTACTAGTAGTACTTTCTTCATTTTGATTTTTTGATTCTAACAAAATTACAATTTAAACTGAAGGTTCATTTAATTTTTTACATCGATATGATTCCAAATGCAACATGTTTTGAAATACTACGTTTTTTGAGCTTTACAATGGCTAATTTTGAAAAAAAAGAACCTGTGCAAAGGACAATATTCTTTCTGATTATCAGCATCATAGCTCTTTCCAATCCATCCAATGCACAAGTAGTAAACAAAGGCCTTGTTCAATTTTCAGGAGTTGTGGTAACAGGTGATAGCCTGCAGCCAGTTCCCTACTCTAGTATCGTAGTTCGTGGAACTTATCGAGGCACTATCAGTGATTATGGTGGATTTTTCTCATTTGTAGCACAAATGGGTGACACAATTGATTTCTCAGCTGTCGGTTTCAAAAAAAGCAGCTTTGTTATTCCAGATACATTGCAAACCGACCGGTATTCGCTCATTAAAATTATGAGTTCCGACACCTTATTGCTGCGTGAAGCAGTAATCTATCCTTGGCCTACCAAAGAACAATTCCGACAGGCTTTCTTGGATTTAAGGGTGCCCGATGACGATTTGGAGCGCGCAAGAAGGAACATGGCCCTCGAGGAAATGCGCGAATTGATGGTTACACTACCTATGGATGGAAGTGGCAATTACAAAACCATGCTCTTGGAACGGCAAACCAAGGTTTATTCAAATGGACAATATCCAGCTATCAGTTTGTTAAACCCTATTGCATGGGCCCAATTCATTGAATCCTGGCAAAGAGGGGATTTCAAAAGGAAAAACAAAGATTGACACTCATAGCATGCAAGTATTGAATTCCTTTTCCCGTTTAATGGCAATTACTATAATCTGCTTTGCTGGTTGTGTAACAGCATATGGGCAAGGAACTGCCACATTATTTGGTACGGTCAAGGATGCAGCTGGCAAGCCATTGCCAGGAGTGAATGTGGCTGTATTGGGAAAATCAGGAGGCATGGCCACCCCTGGAGATGGAAAGTATTCCATTACTGTTCCTTCAGACACATCAATTATAGTTCGATTCACCTCCATTGGTTTCAATTCAGAGTCGATCAATCTTAATTTTTCAAATGGAGAGAGCAGATTGTTGGACATCAGGATGACCATCAGCTCAACACCACTTCCTGAAATCGAAGTCAAAGACAAACGCCGGGACAACCTCACAATGGTACCCATTGACCCAAAAACCATTTCCGTTCTACCCAATACAACGGGCAGTTTCGAGGCGGTATTGAAAACGTTTGCCGGAGTTGTATCTAACAATGAACTCTCGTCACAGTACTCTGTAAGAGGAGGTAATTTCGATGAAAACCTGGTTTACGTAAACGATATCGAAGTGTTCAGACCTATATTGGTCAGATCCGGTCAACAGGAAGGTTTGAGCTTTATCAACCCGGATATGGTTTCTGCCGTTAGTTTCAGTGCTGGTGGTTTTGATGCCGTTTATGGAGACAAGCTATCAAGCGTATTGGATGTGAAATACAAAACGCCAACCAAATTCGGTGGATCGGCATACGCTTCGCTTCTGGGTGGTGGGCTCCATTTGGAAGGCGTCAATAAATCCAAAAACATCAAGTACCTTTTCGGCGCCAGGCAGAAATCTTCAAAATATCTTTTCAATTCACTTGAAACAAAAGGTGAATATAAGCCATCCTTCAGCGATGTTCAAGGTCTATTTACATGGAGCCTTAACAAGAAAAACGATTTAACATTCTTAGGCAACTACTCATCCAACAAATACGAGATAGTACCAGCCAACAGACAGACTGAATTTGGTACGATAAATCAGGCGCTTCGACTCACTATGTATTTCGAGGGACAAGAAGTTGACCAGTATTCATCCGGTACAGGTGCTCTTTCGTTTACGCATCGTTACTCGGACAGCTCTTGGGTAAAAGCCATAGGCTCTTATTATCAGTCAATCGAAAGTGAAAACTTTGACATCCTAGGACAATACTACATTGATGAGTTGGAAAAAGATTTGGGGTCTGACAATTTTGGCGAAGCGGCTTTCAATTTGGGAGTTGGCAGCTTCTTGGAACATGCCAGGAACAGCTTGGATGCCTCCATCTACAACTTTGACCTTAAGGCATATAAAGAACGCGAACATGGAACTTGGCAGCTTGGTTTACAAACACGTTTAGAAAACATTTCAGACAAATTAAGCGAATGGGAGTACATCGATTCAGCTGGATATGCGATACCTCACCCACCTGACAACATAGGACAAGCATCTGACCCGAACCAAATAATAGAGTTCCAGGAGGTCATAAAAACAGACACAACCTTGAACAACACGCGCTATGCAGCCTATGTCATGTATAGCTTCAATTTCGGATCACAAAATCAATTCGCGCTTAATTCAGGATTAAGGGCATCATATCGTTCACTTTCGGAGGAGTTATTATGGAGCCCCAGATTGAGTCTTTCATACAAACCGGAATGGAAAAAGAACTTCCTTTTCAAACTTGCCACAGGAGTATACTACCAACCGCCCTTTTATCGGGAGATGCGAGATTTTGATGGTAAATTAAATACCGATTTAAAATCACAACGATCCATACATTTCGTGGCAGGAATGGAGCACACCTTCCTCGCTTGGGGAAGGGAGTTGAAGTTCGTATCCGAGTTATATTACAAGAAACTGGATAACATGGTTCCATACAAAGTAGAGAATCTGAGACTGCGATACTTTGCAAACAATAAATCCTCCGGATATGCCACCGGAGCGGATTTCCGTATCAACGGAGAATTTGTCCCTGGTATAGAATCATGGGCTAGCCTTTCATTGCTCAAGACCATGGAGGACATCTCAGATGACTATTATTACACTTACTACAATAGTGATGGGCAGGAAATCATTCCCGGTTTCACTTTCAATGATACGCCTGTTGATAGTGTAAAAACAGAACCAGGCAAAATCGCCCGCCCTACAGACCAACGAGTAACATTCAGTGTGTTCTTCCAGGATTACCTACCAAAATTCCCTTCCTATCGAATGAGCATGACATTGGTTTATGGGACTGGACTTCCATTTGGTCCTCCTGGAAATGATAGATACAAGGACGTTCTTCGTTACCCCTCCTATCGTCGTGTAGACATAGGCTTTTCGAAAACCATCATTGAAGAAGATGAAGTCAAGAATTTCAGATTCAAATTGGCCAACAAATTGAAGTATTTCTCTATTGGACTGGAGGTTTTCAATTTGTTGCAGGTTAATAACACTGTATCTTATTTGTGGGTTACTGATGTAACGGATAGGACCTATGCCGTTCCCAATTACCTGAGTGCTAGAACGCTAAACATACGCTTGAACGCTCGCTTTTGATTAGTGATTGTAACTTCCTGCCTTACCTCTGCTGAAACCGTATGCGAGTAACCCTATGGCTGAAAAATAGAATGGCAGCACTAGTATTTCTGCACGATCAAAATGGTCAGTGAAAATCACTGTTGCGAGCAATGCATCGCTTATCATGAACAGCAAGGCTCCAGATAGAATTGAAAAATAAGATTCTTTGCCATGGTGCAGCATTCGCATGGCTGCCGAAATGGCTGTGGTTACCAACAGCGCACAATAAACCAAAACCGGTAACATTAATGAGCCGAAATATTCGCGGTTCAGTATGAAAAATTCTGCGCCAAAAACCAATATCAAAGTAGCAGTGGCCAGTTGCCCCCAGTGTCTTTTTTCCTTGATTGTTGAAACCGGCACACCGGAAACCAGTGAACCTATGAACCCTACATGTGCCAGAGCAAAGCCGAGCATTCCTGCCAAAAACCAGCCATTCACATCAGGATTTTCATTTTGAATAGAGAGCAAAAAATCGCCGATGCTACACATCAAAAATGCCAACACGATAAATTTTTGAATGTTACTTCTGTAGCCATTGGCTTTGACTTGCGAAAAGGCAAACCATGAGCAAATCAATGCGGGAACAGGCTTTGAAATCAGGAAAAGAAAATCCAAACTGAAGTGGTCGGCTACAAGCACCAAAACCGAAACTGGCAAGAAGACTAAAAGAAATCGCTTTTTATCCAAAATACTATTACGCTTTCAAACGCTTATCCCAAAATTGTAAAAAAGGCTTGAGAAAATCAATTGGGGTCTGCAAATTCCGAGTTGGTGAGGAATTTGTGATCGGTTAGTGTGCGTAGAAAACTGATAATGTCCGCCTTCTCCTGTGTGGTTAGTGAAATACCTCCAAAAAGTGCAGGGTCCAAGGTTGTTGATGTCTTCACGCCGTTTATATAATGGTCCAAGACCTTATCCAATGTATTTAACGAACCGTCATGCATGTATGGATAAGTAACCTCTATATTCCTAAGTGAGGGGACCTTGAATTTACCGGAATCCGCTGCAGACTGAGTTATAAGTGCCCTACCTGGATCATCCTGAAAAGTGGAATCTAATCCGTTGTTTCGGAACGACATATCGGTGAAAAGAGGTTCGGTATGACACGATGCGCATTTTTGTCTAAACAGATTCAATCCATTTAACTCTTGAGCGGTCAATTGACCACCCGATTCACCACGAACATGCTTATCATATTTTGAATCAGCTGAAACCAATAAAGACATGAACTGGGCCAAAGCCTTAAGCATCATTTGGGAAGTAATTGAATCGCTTCCGTAGGCCTCTAGAAACAGGTTTCTGTAATTGTTGCTGGCTCTTAACTTATTAACTACGTTAGCCAAAGTCTCATCCATTTCAACAGGATTGACAATTGGACTGATTGGCTGTACCTCGATATGGTTTACTCCGCCATCCCAAAAAAAACTGTTGTGCCATGCCAAATTAAACAAGCCTGGAGAATTACGATTACCATTCAAATTATCGATTCCATGGCTTACGCGATGATCAATATGTGAAAACGCACCTGCCTGTTGGTGACATGAACCACATGAAATTGAATTATCCCTAGATAAAATCGGATCATAAAACAATTTACGCCCTAGTTCAAAGCGGCTTCGATTTACCTCGTTGTTATTGAAGTCATATACTGGGTTAGGAAATCCGTTGGGAATTTGAAAAACTATAGGAGCTTGCGGTTGGGTCTCTTCATTATCAGGCTCTCCACATCCAGAAAGAATTGAGAGAACAGACGTTCCGCATATAAAAAGTATGAGTTTGAGATTGTTGACCTTCATAATTCAACAACAAATTTACATTCTATTATAACCCAATAGCATAAGGATTGTTCTCTGGGTATAAAATTATTTAAAATAGATTCCATTCTCAACACTTTAATCACTGATATTCAATTACATATACCAATCATAAAATTGGTGGGATTTGGAGTTTGAAAATAGTGTCGTGGTTATCTTTGCTGAAGTCATCAATACCTGAAAACTAATTTATGTCAAACAAAATCAAATTCAGAAAAACCCAAGATTTAACTTTCACGGATGTTCTGAACCAACGAATACAGGAATACTTTCAGTCAAATGGCATTTCCCCAAAAGGGAACTTTCTGATGTTCTTTAAAGTGTTTTTTTACCTGACCGGATTTTTCGGCTCCTACTTATACATTTACCTGTCACAAGACAATTATGTTGCATCCATAATAAGCTGGATCCTCATGGGTCTTTTTACTGCATTTGTTGGATTCAACATCTCACATGATGCTGTTCATGGTTCATTATCAAAATATCCATTTGTCAATAAACTGATGGGATATACTTTCAACTTAGCAGGAACCAACAAATACATGTGGAAGATACTTCACAATGTGATACATCACACTTACACTAATATTCCCGGTCATGATGAAGACTTGGAGCCTGTATCTTTGATTCGTTTGTCAACTGAAAACAAACTCAAGAAGATTCATCGTTTCCAGCATTATTACGCCTACTTTTTCTACTGCCTGACTTCCCTATCCTGGGTATTCAAGAAAGATTTTGTAACCTTTTTTCAAACCAAATTGGGCAATTATGAAAACAAGAAGCATCCGATACGCGAGTACTTCATTCTTTTCGGATTCAAAGCCCTGTACTTTGCTTTATTTTTAGCACTACCAATAATATACACTGGCGCTCCTTGGTGGTTCTGCTTGATCGGTTTTGTTGCGATGCACCTAATACAGGGCATCACCCTAGCAGTTGTCTTCCAACTAGCTCACGTAGTGGAAGGAACCACCTTCCCAATGCCTGATGAAAATGGCGATGTGAAAAACAATTGGAATATCCACCAACTTAATACAACTGCCAATTTTGCTATGAGAAGCAAACTCGCTACGTGGTTCTTTGGCGGGCTGAACTATCAGGTAGAGCACCATTTGTTTCCTCATATTTGCCATATCCATTACCCATCGATTGCGCCAATCGTAAAGGAAACAGCTCATGAGTTTGGCATTTCCTACCACGAATATAAAACCATGTGGCAAGCGATCAAGTCGCATACACGCATGCTCAAAATTCTAGGTAACAATGAATACCTCCCAGAACATCGATTAGCCAGCTAAAACCGCCTAACATGGAATTTATTCATTTTCTAATTGACTTCATTTTACATATCGATGATCATCTAGGAGAGATAATTCAAAACTATGGTCTTTGGATTTACGCCATTATTTTCCTGATTGTATTTTGCGAGACAGGTTTGGTAGTCACCCCTTTTCTTCCTGGTGATTCCCTACTTTTTGCCACAGGGGCAATCATTGCGGCTCAGCCTGAAGCAGGCCTGAGTTTTTGGGTTATGTATGGGATTATTTTCGTTGCAGCTGTTTTGGGAGATGCTACCAATTACCACATCGGCAAATTCATTGGGGAAGGTGTTTTCAAAAAGGAAAGCAAGTACATAAAAAAAGAATACCTAGACAAGACAAGGGCATTCTACGAAAAACATGGTGGTAAAGCAATAGTATATGCGCGGTTCGTTCCTATCATCCGAACATTCGCACCTTTTGTTGCTGGAGTTGGAACTATGGAATACAAGAGATTTTTCTTCTACAATTTTTTGGGGGCATTCCTATGGGTTACCTTGTTCCTGGGAGCAGGCTTCCTTTTCGGAAACCTGGATTTCATAAACAACAACTTCAGCATGGTCATTCTGACCATCATTTTAGTTTCATTGCTGCCAATTGTAATCGAATATATCAAGGCGCGTCGGCAGTCTTGATCAAATATCATCCTCAAAATCCCAATAAATGAAAAAGTTCATTCTGACTTTTTGCGTATTCGCAACGGTAGCGCATGTATCCTCATACGGACAAGCTAATGAAGAAAAGTGGGATGTAAACAATCCTCCAGGATCATATACAGAAGCCTCGTTTACAGTTAATGAGGGTACTTGGATGAATTTGGATGTGAGCCCAGATGGGAAAGAAATCGTGTTTGACCTGCTTGGTGACTTATATATTATGCCGATAACAGGCGGAAAGGCTAAGGCCCTCAGAACGGGATTTGCATTTGAGGTTCAACCAAGATTCAGTCCTAACGGACGCCAAATATCCTTCACCTCGGATGCAGGCGGTGGAGATAATATTTGGGTAATGGATAAAGACGGAAGCGACGCCAAACAAGTTACCAAAGAGGATTTTCGACTCCTTAACAATGCCGTTTGGTCGCCTGAAGGAAATTACATCGTTGCCCGGAAGCATTTCACCTCAGGGCGCTCATTGGGTGCCGGCGAACTATGGATGTATCACCTCAACGGCGGAGATGGCATCCAATTGACAAAAAGAAAAAACGACCAGCAGGATTTGGGAGAACCTAGTTGGACCACTGATGGAAAATACATTTACTACAGCGAGGATATGTACCCTGGAGGATATTTCCAATACAATAAAGATCCCAACAACCAGATTTATGTTGTGAAGCGTTATGATACTCATACTGGTGAAATCGAAACTGTGACTGGCGGTTCGGGAGGTGCTGTTAGACCACAGGTTTCTCGCGATGGAAAGAAACTCGCATTTGTACGTCGCGTAAGAGAACAAAGCGTGCTGTTTATTCGAGACATAAAGACAGGAGAAGAGTGGCCTATTTATGCAGAATTGAGCAAAGATCAACAAGAGGCATGGGCAATATTTGGCGTTTATCCAAATTTCAATTGGATGCCAGGTGACAAAGAAATTGTAATCTGGGCCTATGGAAAATTCAAACGAATCAACATAGAATCGTTAGCAGTTACTGAAATTCCATTTGAAGCAGACTGCAAACATAAAATCATGGATGCCTTGCGGTTCAAACATGAGGCTGCGCCTGATTCTTTTGATGTAAAGGCCATTCGCCAAGCTGTGACTAGCCCCGATGAAAAAACACTGGTATTCAACGCAGCAGGCTTTCTATGGAAAAAATCTTTACCAGAAGGAGAACCCATCCGGCTAACCAACGGAACCGATTTCGAATTCGAACCCTCCTTTTCACCTGATGGCAAATCAGTTTTATTCGTTTCGTGGAATGACGAGCAGACAGGTGCCATTCATTCAATTCCATTGTCAGGAGGCAGTTCCAAAAAAATAACTGCTGAAAAGGGGATTTACAGAACGCCAAGATATTCGCCTGATGGCAAGCAAATCATTTTTGAGAAGGAAGATGGAAATGACCACCAAGGTTTTTCATTCTGCGTGGAACCTGGAATATACTTAATGTCATCAGCAGGAGGGCCTGCAAAACGATTGGTAAAGGATGGATCCAATCCGAGTTTTGATAAAACCGGTAAGCGCATTTATTACATCGGATCTGAAGGGGGAGCAAGAGCATTGAAAAGCATCGGTATTGATGGTCTTGATGAACTTTCACATTTCACCGGCAAGTTTGTTACGGCCATGGTGCCAAGTCCCGATAACGAATGGGTGGCATTCATAGAATACCACAAAGTCTATATAGCTGCTTTTGCTCCTAGCGGTAAGGCCATTGAAGTTTCCGCAGGCATGAAAGCTGTCCCCGTTGCGCAAACTGCACGAGACAACGGAATGAGTTTGCAATGGTCGGCCGGTTCCGATAAGTTGTTTTGGACATCCGGTGACGAATACTTCACAAACAAGCTGAACCAACGATTCAAGTTCTTGGAAGGTGCTCCTGATTCTTTGCCCGCACCTGATACTGCTGGTATCAAGATTGGTTTGAGACTGCCACAAGATAAGCCGATCGGAAAAATCGCAATCACAGGAGCGAGAATCATTACTATGGATTCGAGCAGAAAAATCATCGAAAACGGTACGATCATCATCAATCATAACAGGATTGAGGCAGTTGGTGCCAATGATATTCAAATCCCAAAAGATGCATTTGTGTTAAAAGCGAATGGCAAAACCATCATACCAGGACTTATTGATGTTCATGCCCACTTGGGAACATTCAGGCAAGGACTGAGTCCACAAAAGCAATGGAGTTATTTTGCCAATCTTGCATATGGTATTACCACCACGCACGATCCATCTTCAAATTCAGAGATGGTATTTTCCCAGTCAGAAATGGTAAAATCCGGAAGCATGATTGGTCCGAGGATATTTTCAACCGGATGGATACTATATGGCGCTGAAGGTGATTACAGGGCTATAATTAACAAGCCATCAGATGCTTTTTCTGCCATCAACCGTACCCTTTCCTTTGGAGCATTTTCCGTCAAGAGTTACAACCAACCTCGTAGGGAGCAACGTCAAATGGTAATTGATGCAGCCCGCAAAACAGGTACGCATGTTTACCCTGAGGGTGGCTCGTTTTTCTTCCACAATTTGAGTATGATTTTGGATGGACACACGGGTATTGAACACAACCTTCCAATTGCGCCATTGCATCAGGATGTGATAAACCTGTTCAAATCGAGCAAAACGGCAATCACCCCTACACTCATCGTTGGATACGGAGCTGTTTCCGGCGAGTATTATTTCTATCAGGAGAGCAACGTATGGGAGAACAAAAAGCTGCTCACTTTCACCCCCCGGTTCATAATTGATTCAAGGGCTCGTCATCGTACCATGATTCCCAATGAAGAGTACATTAACGGACATATCCTAGTCTCCAAATCACTCAAAAAACTGGCAGATGCAGGAGTTAAGGTAAACATGGGATCCCACGGGCAAATTCAGGGAATCGGTGCCCATTGGGAAATGTGGATGCTGTCGCAAGGGGGTATGTCCAATATGCAAGTGCTCGAATGTGCTACGGTAAACGGAGCTCACTACATTGGTATGGAGGATGATCTTGGTTCAATTGAAGTTGGAAAACTAGCCGATTTGGTTGTGCTTGATAAGAATCCTTTGGATAACATCAGAAATACCGAAACCGTATCATATACCATGGCGAATGGAAGACTGTTTGATGCGACCACGATGAATGAGATTGGAAACCGTACAAAAACCAGAGGCAAGTTCTATTGGGAAACAAATCGAACCGGCTCCTCGTTCCCATGGCATATAAATGCACATGGACAAGAAGAGCAGAGTGGCACTTCAGGTTGTTGTTCGAAACACTGATTAACTTAAATCAGGAAGCAGTAAAAAGGGCTTTGAGCTCTGTCGCTTCCGATGGCTTCATTTTTCCTGCTAGAATCAAACTTAATTGGCGACGTCGCAAGGCCCCGTCATACCTTCTTATTTCCTCATCTGATTCAGGCTCTATAGATGGAACATGTATCGGATTCCCAAGTTGATCCACGGCAACGAAAGTATATATTGCCTCGTTACATTTTCTTTTTGCTCCTGTTGCACAGTCCTCTACCCAAACATCTATGAAAACCTCCATAGATGAACTAAAGGCACGAGAAACTTTGGCTTGAAGGGTTACCACTTCTGCCAAACGTATGGCTTGGTTAAAAGAGACGTTGTTCACAGATGCCGTAACCACTACCCTGCCACAATGGCGTTGGGCAGAAACAGCTGCACATATATCCATCCAATGAAGCAAACGCCCCCCCATCAAATTGCCCAAAGTATTTGTGTCGTTTGGAAGTACTATTTCGGTATTGATACATACCGAATCCGAAGGTTTTTTTACTTTCATAAATCAAATTTACGGAAATAATTGATTATCAAAAGTAATTTACCCAATTCTGTAAAATTTGATTGCTCAATATTTATGAATGGGTTATATTCGAACAAACTAAATTTTATGAAATCAAGCATTACCCCATTCCTGGTTTTCCTAATTCTGATGTTCACTTCGGCCTTTGCAATTGCTGGACCCGGTGACACGACTACAGTAAGAGCTCATAACAATGCCCACATGTCATGGTGGGGATCTTACGATGCATGGGGAGTATTTCCATCGGCAGGAACCACCTACAGAAGGATAAACCTTGATTTCACCCTCGGCTGTCCTTCCAACGGTTGCTCAGATTGGGACTATACGGTACAGGTAGAGGCCCTTAGGCCAACTGGAACATATGATTCCACTTTGGTGCAAGCACCTTATTACACATTAGGCAGCTCCTCACCAGACACCATTCGAGGCAACACGAGCCAGGTTTATTTAACTTTTTTCAATACCGCTACTGGATCCACCGATTCATCTTTGGCTGGGTCCTTCCAGGTAATGATACACAACAATTCATCGGATCCATTCGCCATAACCGATAGCCTCACTCTTTACAACTGCAATTTCTACAATTATTACCACGACAACCAAGGAAACATCATTGATTCCATCTTTGTTGGATTTGATACCATCCTTCTGAACTCCTTTACTCCTACCTATAATGTTTTTGAAGTTATCGAGCGCATTGAGTTGGCCCGAGTGATTACTCCGTATGGAGGGTATTATCCCAACACATGGAGTAATACCGTCACGTTTGATGTAACGGATTTCGCTTCCATTCTACAAGACAGTGTTAAATTAAGGGCCTTTTATGGTGGATGGTCTGATGGCTTCACCATCACATTGGACTTTCATTTCATCGAAGGCACACCACCTAGAACTGTACAGAACATTCGAAACGTATATGTAAGCGGCCCCGGTGGATTTCCTTACGGGAATGCCTCAAATTCAATTGAAAACTACCTGACTCCAAAAACTTTTGCACTAACAAATAATGAAACCAATGCCATGTTACGCGTAATACCAACCGGACATGGAGCAGGGACTCAAAACTGCGCTGAGTTTTGTTTGAAAAACTACCAAGTCTTACTCAACGGCACTCAATATTTCCAGCAACCTATTTGGAGAAACGATTGTGGAAAGAATCATTTGATTCGTCAAGCAGGAACCTGGATTTACGACCGAGCCAATTGGTGTCCGGGTGAAAAAGGAGTTGTCAGAGAACATGAATTAACGCCGTTGATTACTCCGGGGTCAAACCTTACAGTAGATATGAATTTGGATCCGTTTACCAACACTGTTGGTGGACAGAATCCTAACTATATCATGGCGGTTCAATTGATAACCTACGGTGACCCAAATTACAATTTGGATGTTTCAATGGAAGATATCATTGCACCTTCGAACAACTTTTACCATAACCGCTCCAACCCAATCTGTCAAAATCCGAAAGTGGTAATTAAAAACACTGGATCAACCACACTTACTAGCGCTACTATTACATACGGAATCGCAGGTGCAACACCTTCTACATTCAATTGGACCGGCAATCTGGGATTCAATCAAACAGCCGTAGTCCAACTTGGCTCCATAGATTGGAACTCTACCACCAACCAACCCGATAAGTTCTATGCGTATGTTTCAAATCCAAACGGTGGCGCTGATCAATATGCGCTGAATGATACCATGACCAGTACAGTGTTGTTTCCAACGCAACACCCCAACTCGTTTGTATTGCTTTTCAAATCTAATTTGGCACCCAATGAGAATACATATAACATCAAAGACTCGCAAGGCAACACCGTATTCTCAAATGGCATTCTTGCTGCCAACACCATTTACCGTGACACCGTTACCCTGGCTCCTGGCTGTTATACATTCAATATGAATGATTCGGGCAAAGACGGACTTTACTTTTTTGCGAATAATGATGGAACTGGATATGTAAGGTTCGTTAACGCATTCGGGCCAGGGGTGCTGAAATATTTTGAATCCGATTTTGGAACCAATATCACCTACCAATTCACAGTTGGTTATGTGTTAGAGCAACCTGAAATCGAAATGGAGGCAGAAATGCTGGTTTATCCCAATCCAACTTCAGATATGATTCAAATAGATTTATCTCTTCCGAACGCAGAAAGTGGCATGATAGAAGTATTGTCATTGGAAGGAAAGTTGCTCTCTTCAATTGCACTGGATAAATCAGACAGCCAATTGCTCACAGTTGACATGTCTTATTTCCCTTCTGGAGTTTACATGATTCGTTACACTTCCGCCAACCGAACGGTTATTAAAAAGGCAGTTAAACGCTGATTGATACGATTTTGAACATACTCATCCTTGATAATTATGACTCTTTCACCTTCAATCTACATCATTATGTGGAAATGAAGCTCGATGAAAATTCCAAGGTTTCTGTTTGTAGAAATGATCAAATCGATTTGGAGTCAGCTTATGAATTCGACGGGATAATATTATCGCCAGGCCCTGGCTTACCTTCAGAAGCAGGCATTATGTCCGAGCTTATAAAAAGCGCTCCTGAAAGCTTACCAATACTTGGTATTTGCCTAGGCCACCAAGCCATTGGTGTTTGCCATGGCGCTAAACTCTGTAATTTGCCTAAGCCTATACATGGAATTCAATTGAAAACAATTGTTCTGAATAACAGCAGTCCCATCTTCGGTTCGCTATCCATGACTTTTAATTCAGGGCACTACCACAGTTGGGTTATTGATCCGGATTCAATTCCTGATTGCGTATCAGTAGATGCCATTGATTCAAATGGGAATATAATGGCAATTTCACACAAATCACTGCCTCAACATGGAATTCAATTTCACCCGGAATCCGTAATGACGGATGATGGATTGAAAATGATTGAAAACTGGCTTGATTATTGTCGTAAATTCAAAACACAAAAGATTGACCTATGAGCACCAAGCTGTTGAAATGTTTGGCTTTTTTCTTAGTTATAAATGCTGTTTTCATCGATAAAGCCAATTGCCAGGAAGTAAAAGTGGCTAAAATCGATGAACTGATTTCAATGATTGAAAAAAACGAAGACAGTTTATATGTTATCAATTTTTGGGCAACATGGTGCAAACCCTGTGTTATAGAATTGCCATGCTTTTATGAACTCAATCGCGAACAAAACAAATCTGCAATTCGCGTTTTATTGGTAAGTCTGGACTTCAAAAGAAACCTGAATAGCAATTTGATTCCTTTTTTGAATAAGCGTGGTACCGGACCAGAAACATGGCTCCTGGATGAGACCGACTATGACTCGTGGATAAATCGCATCGATTCAACTTGGACAGGATCCATTCCTGCAACTATTTTCATCAATAACCGCAAAGGGATTCGCAAGTTTCATGAGGGTGAATTCGATTGCACATCATTGAATGAAGAGATCTCAAAATTATTGAACCATTAATCCAACAAGATCATGCTCAGCAAAACCCTATTAGTTTCCGCATACGTGTTAATTTCATATTGCACATTCGGACAAGGATTGAAAATCGGAGACAAAGCTCCTGATTTCAATCTCAAAAGCACCGAGGGAAAACAAGTCTCATTATCGGCAATTCAAGGTAACAAAGGTGCAATTGTTGTTTTCACATGCAATAATTGTCCATTCAGTATTGCTTACGAAGACCGAATAATAGCCCTACACAAAAAATTCTCGTCACTTGGATACCCTGTGATCGCTATCAACCCAAATGATGCCGTTAAGGTTCCTGAAGAATCCTTTAAACACATGAGAAAGCGGGCGAAGGAAAAATCATTCCCCTTTGTTTACCTGCAAGATGAAAGTCAGGAAACCGCCAAAGCATATGGCGCAACTCGCACTCCCCATGTATTCATTGTTCAGAAGGATACAGATGGCTCATACATTTTAAAATACATTGGAGCGATTGACAATAATACGGATGACCCTGATGCAGCAGATAAAAAATATGTTGACAATGCCGTGAACGAGCTTTTGCTTGGAAATACGGTTTCTCTAACCAACACAAAAGCCATTGGATGCTCAATTAAATGGAAAAAGCCTTAAAAAACGGAGGCTATTGATCCAATTTGAGACTGTGTCCCATTTTATCTCTTTTCGTTTCGAGATATAATCGATTGTGTGAGTTAGAAACTATTTCAATTGGAACATTTTCCACTATTTCTAAGCCATAACCCACAAGACCAGCCCTTTTGGTAGGATTGTTGGTCATTAACCGCATTTTACGAACTCCCAAGTCACGCAGTATTTGTGCACCTACACCATAATCACGCTCATCCATTGAGAAACCGAGTTCGAGGTTTGCCTCTACGGTATCTCTTCCCATCTCCTGCAGCTTGTATGCTTTTAGCTTGTTGACCAAACCGATACCTCTACCCTCTTGATTCATATACACGATAACACCTTTGCCTGCTTCTTCTATCATTTCCATGGCTTTGTGCAATTGAGGGCCGCAGTCACATCTACAAGATCCAAAAATATCGCCTGTTAAACAGGAAGAGTGCACCCTGACCAAAATCGGTTCATCACCGCTAACTTCACCTTTTACTAGTGCGACATGTGGCTGATCAGTATTTAATTGTTTGTATGCGATCATATCAAAATCGCCAAATGACGTTGGCAATTTTACGCGAACTTCTTTTTCAATCAAGCTTTCAGTTCGGAGCCTGTAAGAAATCAGATCTTGAATAGAAATGATCTTCAATCCAAAGCGCTCGGCAATCAGGAACAAGTCAGGTAGTCGAGCCATTGTACCATCTTCGTTCATGATTTCCACCAAAACTCCAGAGGGTTCAAATCCAGCCAACCTAGCGAGATCGGCTGCGGCCTCTGTATGACCTGCTCTACGTAGGACTCCTCCATTAACAGATCGAAGAGGAAAAATATGACCAGGCCTTCCTAAATCCTCAGGTTTGGTATTTTTAGATATTAATGCTTGTATGGTTTTAGACCGATCGGAGGCTGATATTCCCGTGGTGCACCCGTTTCCGAGCAAGTCGACTGAGATTGTAAATTGTGTCTCATTGCTGGATGTGTTGCGACTCACCATCATTTCCAAGCGCAACTCCTCGCATCTTTCCTGCGTAAGACTAACACAAATCAACCCCCTTCCGTGGGTTGCCATGAAGTTAATCATTTCAGGAGTGGCGCATCTGGAGGCAGCGATGAAATCTCCCTCGTTTTCACGATCCTCATCATCAACAACAATAACCATTTTACCTGCCTTGATGTCTGATAAAGCCTCTTCTATAAGGTCTAATTTTCGATAAATGGTCATTGAATTTTATAAGGAAGTACAAAGTTAATCATTGAGAAAGCCTTAACGGCTTTGATATTAACATCGGAATCGACCGTTTTGATTACTGATTGGCAAATTCTTACAAGTCAATCTACCTGTTTTTCAAAAGGAGTAAATCCAATCAATTGATATTGAGAATGTTAAATAAGAAAACTGAAACGATAATTATCAACTTCTAACAAAAGGGCGATTCGACTGCCATTAATCCATTCAACATCGGGTGCCGGCTTAACTTGTATCCATAATAAATTAATTACATACATGATTAATTGTCAATTGATTTGAAATGGTTGTTATGGTTTGATAAAGGTTTAAAACAGGTGTTTGGAAATGGTTTCTACCAGTATCCAGCACCTGTAACCTTTCAAAAAAGCATGCGTTGAAAAAGCAGATTTGGTTTATTGGTTAGTTCAGATGATCACTTTGCCACGTTGACCCCGTAAGGTCTCCGGTTCGGAAAGTGGATCAAAAAAAGAAGTCGAGATCCCGTAAGGTCTCGACTTTCTTTATTTTTTACGGTACTTTTCTATCGCACTTAAGAGCAGTCTTTCCAAATCCATTCCAATCTTTTCCGAATCATAATGCTTGGAGATAAACTCCCTAGGGTTATTTCCCTTTAAAATTTCGGATTGATAATCATTCAGTAATTGAATGACATGATTTGCTAGCTCTTGCGGGGTATTTCCAACCTTTACATAAACGTCATAACCAAATGCCAAAGGTTTTGCACTGATAGGTGTTGTAACAGAAGGGAGTCCCATTGCCAATGCCTCCAAAAGTTTATTTTGCAACCCTGTGCCAGAAACCATTGGCGCGATAAACACTCTTGATTGGTCATAACATGTTCTAATGTCGTCCACCCAACCACTTACCTTGACACGTTCGGATTCTAAATCCTTGACCGACTTGCTTGGATTGGCACCTGCTAACAACAAAGATGCAAGTGGAAATTTTTTCCAAACCAATGGCATAATTTCACTCACCAAATATCTTGCAGCTTCGATATTAGGCTTATAACCCATATTCCCGACGAATAACAGGTCGAAAGTCTTGTTTACAGAAGATGATTTGAAATATGACAAGTCAACCGCATTTGGAATTACCCGTATGTTTTTGAGATTATCAGGATCGATATGTTTTTTATCGCTTTCGCTGATGATGGAAAAAGCCTCAAAGTCACTCAAACAACTCTTTTCAAAATCCGCAAGCAACCTTGATTCAAGCAAGAAGATTTGCCTTAAAACCCCACCCTCCTGATTAAACCGTTGCTGCATCCCCAAAGAGAAAGCATCTTGGAAATCCAAGACCTTTGGAAACATTTCCAGACCATCTGCATAACGCGCAGTGCGCACTAGCTGGAAGTAAATAACATCCGGTTTGATAGAACATATTTTTTCTTTCAATGTCGCGTGAAAGTCAGATGAATAAAAATAACGAGACTGAACAGATGTGCCACTGATGTAGGATAGGATTATGTTTTTGAAAATGGAGAACTTAGAAATATTATGAATCTCCATCGACTTGAGGTATGGAAGCAAAGCGTTTTTACTAGTTTCCAATACATCCACATCAGATACAGCAAACAAATGCACCTCATGTCCTTGATTAGCCAATTGCTTTATTTGCTGATAGGCACGTAACTTATCCCCTTTCTCCAAAGGATATGGAAACCGAGATGTTATGAAAACGACTCTCATGATTTTAGCTTCAAAGTATTTTGAATAAAATTTAAGAGCTCAAGCCCTAGCCTATCAGAATCATATTTTGATTTGGCCAAGTTAAATGCTGATTCAGCAACCATTTTGGAGAGTAACGGATCCCGGAAACAATGCACGATATGATCGGCAAACAAATCAGGATCATCTGCAATCAATATATTCAAGCCATCAGTATACTCAATCCCTTCAGCACCAACAGAAGTGGAAATAATAGTACGACCCGCTGCCATTCCTTCAATAATTTTCACCCTCATTCCGCTACCGGAAAACAAAGGAACCAACATCAGCTGTTTACCATTAAAAAAATGCAACAGATCATCCACATAGCCTGAAACCAGAATATTATCAGATGCACGACAAAAAATCGATTGAGGCATACCTTTACCTGCTATATGCAATTTTGCTTCTGGAACTTTTTTCACAACCTGAGGCCAGACATGATCTAAAAGCCATTGAACTCCTTCAACATTGGGCATCCAATCCATAGATCCCAAGTGAAATGCAATCTTGGAATGCTTCGCTTCGCCTTGGATTGCATAATCTTCCACTGAAACTCCTACTGGAACAATATGCAACGGTCCTTTGTATCCGGCATTCCTAAACCATGAAGCGTCCTGTTCTGTCAAAGGAACGATTGCATCGACTTCATTCAGAATTCCGTATTCATAACACTCTAATCTATCAGCTAATGAGTTTAAATATAATTTTTTTAAGATGAAGTCAGATTGTTTTGTCAACCGTTTCCAAATCAAATTTTCAATGTTATGTGCACGGTAAACGACAACAGCTTTACTGTTACTCCGTATGGTTTCAACATAGGGCATCATGAAAAGGCTCTCTATCAGAACACAGTCATAGTGATTGATTGAAAGAATCGATTTTAGCTTAATGTGCATTGACGGATTGTCAAATCGCGTTATGTTGTACGACTTTCCTTTGGTCAAATTCATTAAAGCATCCCAGACGTTCAATGACGCATCCAAATCAACAAATTCAGGATTAAAAATGTCTTTATAACCTGCAGGTATGGAATTAATATCTACGTGATGCTTTAGTGTATTGAAAGCAAGTACATCTACTTTTGTGTTTGCATTAACCAAAGATCTAGCAATCCTTTCCATGGCTATTGCACCACCATCTCGCGGCGGGAAAGGCGAGCGCAAGCAGAGTTGAAGGATTCTCATGTTTTGCCTTTACGAAAACGCTTGAAAAACCTTATATAGAAGTCGGCATCGAAAATCACACTCTCATGCGTAGCCTTATATAGTAACAATGCTCCAATTGGAAGTAGCACTGCAGAGGCTATCCACATTCCAACAACAGGTTGTAACACACCTTCCCTGACAAACTTTTCACCAGTAATGGAAATAATGTGGAACAATAGGAAAAATGCTACGGAAATTACTACTGGGAGACCAATGCCCCCTTTACGAATAATGGCACCTAAAGGAGCACCTATCAAAAATAGAATAAAGCAGGCTATAGACAAAGTGAATTTCCTATGCCATTCGATTGCAAACCGTGACTTCAGTTCTTGTCGAGACTCGACCTCATCGGCAATGCTGGTAAAATAGGACTTGAGATTTCGGGCCTGACCGATTGCATTCTCATAGACTATTTGACTGGTTTTTGAATTAATCAGAGCCAAATTGGTTGTATCTGGAATCATGCTTGACAACAAGGACTCTCGGTAAGACATTAAATAACTTTTTCCAGAACTAGCGCTTTCTTTGACTCTTTTTGAAAGCTCAACATCGAAACTATCAATCGCGGTTTCCAGCTGGCCAAGGTTTAACATCTGAAAATTGTCTTTGAACAAATCTTCATTTGTCCTGGAAAGCTTGAACGAAGACAAGTCGAAACGAAACCCATAAGTTTTGAATTCAGTTCGCAATAATTGTGGAGATCTGGAAGGGCCCTGACTGCTTTCTCCGGCTTGTTCATCATAAGAATATCCATCCTCCAAGTCAACCAAAAGAAATTTCTCATCGTCTGACATACGCATAATACCTTTTTTGGCAACGACGACTTTTGTATTACCATTCATAGCAGAATGGTCATATATCATGATGTTCCTCAAAGTGGAGTTATCCTTGTCCTTACTGCCAACTTTAATGGAGTAACCATCTATTCCATTATAAAACAAGCCCTCGTTGATGTAAAATGCCGGCTTTTGCTGTCTTACATCATAAAGCAAAGAACCCATTTTCAGGTTTGTGAAAGGTAGCATGTAGTTGGAAAATAAAAATGCCATCATGCTTATGAATATAGCCGTGACGAACATGGGTTTCAATAACCTTTGCAATGAAATGCCGGCTGACTTTGCGGCAACAATCTCGTAATGCTCGGCCAGGTTACCTAAGGTCATGATAGAAGAAACCAAGATGGCCAATGGAAGTGCCAGCGGTACCAAGGTGGCTGTAGCATAAAACAAAAGCTCAGCTATCACATACCACTCCAAGCCTTTTCCCACCAGGTCGTCAATATACTTCCATAGGAACTGCATTAGCAGCATGAAAAGCACCACGAAAAAAGTGGCTGCAAAGGGGCCAAAGAACGACTTAACCAGTAATTTTGATAACTTATTCAATTCTTTATCAAGGTAAGTTTATGGTTTGAAAAACCTTTGGTTTGCATGTAGAATTCCTTAGACTTAACACGTAAACAAATATGGACCATAAAGATAGCAAATTCGATTTTTCCCCGTCCGAACTCGAGATGGTTTGCGACAAATCATTTTTTTTCAAAAAAGGCCAGGTATTAAGTAAAATTAAGAGCCAATACACCAGAATAGAGGAAGCTATCCACAAGATTGATTTCCCAAGTCTTCCTTTTGAGATGCTGACAAGAGGCAAAATCAGCCAAGGAGAAAATTATCTAGGAGCTCCATGGGTTGTTTTGGATGCACCTGCATTTTTTTCAGGTAAAGACATATTGGCATTCAGACATATTTTTCTGTGGGGACTCAATATCTCAACCACATTGCATGTGTCTGGAAAATATCTTGATAAAGTGGATTTTGAAGCGGTTTTAGAATTAACCAATCCTGAATTGATGATTTTGACAGGAGAAGATCCTTTCATTCACCACAAAGACCTATCTGTTTACAAGCCAATTCGTGAGCTGTCGATTGAGGAAATGAAGGGGTTAAAACATTTGAGAATTTCAATTTTTTCAGACCCCAATGAATGGAGTGAAAACTTTGAAAAATCAATGCGATTCACCAAGGAACTCCAAAAAATAATTATTTGAAATTATTGTAAAAGAAGGAAGATTAGGTGCCTATGATTTGCTTCAGATTGTGCAGCTGGGCATCCCAAAGCAAACGTGCTTCTTTAAGATCTTCTGGCGCGCAATGGTCCGTGATTAAAAGTGCTACATCGGAGGTCAACTCATCGGTTCGAATTTCAAACTGAAAAAATGTGTTTTCAGAATCATCAATCCAATTGAAGCGCACCATTTGATTATCCTTTTTGTGATCAATCACAGCTTTCGATTCTACACCATCCCATTCGAATGTATAAACACCGTCCTTGAAGGATACATTATCAGCAAACCACTCGGATAGACCAGAAGGATTTGACAAAAATCCGAAAAGAATCCTGGGCGTGCAATGCATCTCGAATTCAAGTTCGTATTTTACTTTTTTAGCCATTTCAATCATAATCAAAAAGAAATTTTAAAGTTTTCAGTTATTGTGCCTGCAATATAGCAAATATCCATTTTGCCCAAAACCAATTTTTGATTGAAATGTTTAATTTTTCACAACCATTTGAAAACTAAATTCTTTATTTTGGCAATTGTATCACTCTGGGGTTAAATGAAAAATATTTTCAAAAGATCAGCTTTTATACCCGTACTTATTGCAACAACCTGTATAAGTGTTGCTCAACCTACTTTCAAACATTGGGATTTCAGATATGGCGGAAGCAAAGACGATTCACCTTCCTGGTTTGAACAAACTGTTGACGGCGGTTATTTGATTGGAGGAACATCTGTCTCGGGTGTTTCAGGTGACAAAACCCAACCCAATTGGGATCCAGGATTGGTGGGGTCTGATTTTTGGGTATTACGATTAGATAGCTTCGGGGTAAAATTGTGGGATAAACGTTTCGGAGGAGTGAACTCGGAAATATTAGTTGATTTGTTACCTACTGCTGATGGCGGATTCCTGCTAGCAGGAAACTCCTTTTCGGGGGCAAGCGGCGACAAATCACAGCCGAATTGGGACATGAATCAGCAGACCTATGATTATTGGATTTTGAAGGCCAATGCCAATGGGGTTAAACAATGGGATAAGCGATTTGGTGGGAATTCACTGGAGCTTTTAGGTGGAGTTGTGCAAACATCTGATAATGGATACGTTTTGGCTGGCGCCTCCTTTTCGGGTATAAGCGGAGATAAGACACAAGCCTCTCAGGGGTCATGGGATTACTGGATTGTTCGAATTGATTCTACGGGAAACAAGCTTTGGGATAAAAGATATGGGGGAACCGATGACGATTTCGCAACAAGTGTCGTATTAAATCAAAATGGCGGTATTTTGATCGGCGGCTACTCGCAATCGCTTGCCGGAGGAGACAAATCCCAATTCTGCCAAGGCCAATGGGATTATTGGGTAGTTAGGATTGACTTGAATGGGAATCTGTTATGGGAACGCACTTTTGGAGGCAATTACACCGATTGGCTGTTTGACATGACAACCACCAATGATGGAGGTTATGTTCTAGCTGGCCAATCATTCTCTGAAAACACTGGCGATAAATCCGAACCTAACCACGATCCTACCCCATCAAGCAGCGACCGCTGGATTGTTAAAATAGATGATTCAGGTAGCAAGGTCTGGGATCGCACCATAGGAGGAACAGAAACCGAAGACTTGAGGAGAATAAGTGAATCTATCGACGGCGGATTCATCTTGAGCGGAGAATCTTACTCACCAATCAGTGGAAACAAAACAGAAAGCAATTTAGGCGTTGAACAGACATGGGTAGTGAAAACCGACTCGGTAGGGTTACCAGTTTGGGACAAGACAATTTTTTCAAACGGCCATGATGAGGAAGGAACCGCCTTGGAACTTTCGAATGGTTGCCTGGTAACATTGAACTATACCTTGGCCGACACTGGTGGATACAAGAGCCAACTCACAAGAGGTGATGGAGATTATTGGCTAGTCAAACTATGTGAATTCCCTGCAACTACTTCAGTTTCTGAAATACAACCAAACAAATTTGAAATCTTGATTTACCCTAATCCTACACGTGGGAAATTGAACATATTGTTTACTGGTGACTTATCATTTCAAAAAATGATGAATTACCACATAACCGATATTCGAGGAATCAATGTAAATGCAGGTCAAATAACTACTACCAGTGGAAATTCAATGGCAATAGACCTACCGGATTTAAATACAGGTCTTTATCTGCTGAAATTGTTTGATGATAAGAATGTTGTGACCAAAAGGTTCACCATCATCTATTAGAACAACCCGTTGAGCTCGGCATTAACGCGATTAACAATCATTCCCAGATGCTCGGGATTGTCTGCGAAGTTGATTTCATCAATATCCACAACCAGCATCTTACCGTGTTCGTAGCCTGAAATCCAAGCCTCATAGCGCTCGTTCAATCGCTTCAAGTAATCAATACGAATTGAGTTTTCATATGCCCTACCGCGCTTTTCAATTTGCCTTACCAAAGAAGGTACAGATGCTCTCAAATAAACAAGCAAGTCGGGTGGCTTTATGAACTCGGTCATCAATTTGAAAAGGTCCTGGTAGTTGTTGAAGTCGCGGGTAGTCATCAAACCCATTGCATGCAGGTTTGGTGCAAATATGTAGGCATCCTCATAAATGGTGCGATCCTGAACGATGGTTTTACCTGACTTCATGATTCGTGCCACCTGGTTAAACCTAGAGTTCAAAAAGTATATCTGCAAGTTGAAGGACCAACGCTGCATGTCCTCATAAAAATCATTCAAATATGGATTATCATCCACATCCTCATAGTGTGGCTCCCATTTGAATTGTTTGGATAAAAGAGTGGTCAGGGTAGTTTTTCCGGAACCGATGTTTCCAGCAATCGCAATATGCATGGTCAAGTAACTTTAGAAGGGGAGCGCTAAAATAGGAATAAAAAACAAATCAATGGACATACTCGGAAACCACTGAACCATTTCTGATATAAATCCTTCCATTATTCACTTTGCAGTCATCGGGCATGTTGGATTCGGAAAAGCTGACGACAACAGACCCTAGCGGTTTTTTCGGCTCCCTTTTATACAGTTTTCCACCCTCGAAATAATAAATATCTGACCCTGAAAAGCCGGCAAGCACCAAATTCGAACCGGAAATGCTGTAATTAAACGTACCATAACGGTCAAATACGAAAAGCCCAAATCCTTTCTTAAATAAAACAAGGAGGTCATCAGAAGCAAACATATTATTTACAACTGCGTCTTCATTTAACAAGGCAGCTATATCCGTGCCTTCTGCTATGGATTTACCGCTCTGATCAAACAAAATCGGCTTGACATTCAATCTATCATACACCCAATATCCTTTACCAGGAGCCCTACACACCATCAAATCACCTGTAGCATTAAAGGTGTTTGGTGACCAACTTGATTTTATCGCAAATGAATTGTCTAATTCAATCACTTTGTTGAATGCGGGATAAGTAATCAATGGACTGAACGCATCCGAAACATCGATTGCTCCGATATGCCCGAAATCCCTAGAGCTGAAGGTCCGTAGGATTGACCCATCAGGACCAATTCGAGTCAAATCAAATGCGCTGAAAACATACAAATTGCCCAAAGCATCTACCTCCCAATGGGTGGTTCCTTGGGGAAGCGTAAATGACAAGAATTTGTTTTGGGAAAATGAATTAAAACCTATTATACAAAACACAATCGCTATGGCTGTACCGCGAAAACTCATATGGACTGGAATTGATTGACCGAAGACAATATGGATTCTACAATTGCCCTGTTGTTAGATAATCTAGGGACCTTATGTTGTCCACCTAGCTTTTCACGACTCTTCATCCAAGCATAAAAGGTTCCAGATCCCAAAGAGCGCACTATTGGCATCCCCAGCACCATATTCTTATGTCGCTTAGCCTCGTAGTCGGAGTTTCGCATCTTCAACTCCTCATCCAATACTGACACGAAAAGATCCAAACTCTCAGGGGGTGATTCAAATTCAATCAGCCATTCATGTGCACCCGATATTTTACCTGAATGGTAAACTGGGCAGGCAGTATAATCTTTAACGACACAAGAAGTACGTAGCGCAGCTGCTGAAATAGCCTTCTCTGCATTATCGACTATTAACTCTTCTCCAAAGGCGTTGATAAAATGGGCTGTTCTTCCTGTTATGCGTATCCTAAATGGAAACTTGGAAGTGAAGGTGATCGTATCTCCAATTTTATACCGCCAAAGCCCGCCATTGGTTGAAATAACAACAGCGTAATTTCGTCCTGTTTCCACTTCCTGCAAAGTCAAAACTTTTGGGTTTTCAGATTCAATTTCCTCCATAGGGATGAACTCGTAGAATATCCCATAATCCAACATCAGCAGCATTTCATCGGAACCATGCCTATCTTGTATTCCGAAAAAACCTTCTGATGCATTGTAAGTCTCGTAATAATTCATCCTAGGGTTAGGTATAAGATCATTGAACTGCTTCCTGTAAGGATCGAAACTTACAGCACCATGTGCGAAGAGCTCCAAATTGGGCCAAACCTCGGAAATATTGTTCTTTCCAGTTATCTCCAAGATTCGATTCAAAAGCACAAGCGTCCAAGATGGAACCCCCGAAATATTGGTCACATCTTCGTTGATAGTGGTCAAAGCTATTTGCTCAATCTTCGACTCCCATTCACCCATTAAAGCAATGGAAATGTCTGGAGTACGAAAAAGCTGCACCCATAGGGGAAGGTTTTGTATAAGTATGGCTGACAAATCTCCATAAAACGTATCATTGTCATAGGAACCTGCTTCATGGCTACCGCCGAGGGATAACAATTTACCATTGAAGAGCCCAGTATCGGGATGGTTATTACAGTATATGGACAACAAATCCTTTCCGCCTTTGAAATGGCATTCTTCAAGAGACTCCTCGGTAACCGGGATGAACTTGCTTTTATCACTGGTTGTGCCGGAGGACTTGGCGAACCATTTTGTTTCAGTGTTCCAAAGCAATCTTTGCTCCCCAGCCCTAAGTCTATTGATCCAAGGTTTCAATGATTCGTAATCCTGAATAGGAACTCTGTTTCTATAATCGGATATGTTTGAAATGCCGGCGTAATCGTGCACCCTACCCCATTCGCTAAAACGACCTGACTCGATTAGCTTTTTTAACCAATCGTCTTGGACTTCGCATGGGTATTTGATAAACAGCTCGATTTGATGTATTCGCTGTTTCATTACCCATGATACTATGGAGTTTACTATAGGCATAGTGGTAAATCCCTAAGTTAATAAAAATTAAACAAATCAGGACTTTTTTCTAATGGAAAGCCAACCTATGAACGCATTTAAGTCCATGGCATTTAAAACATGATGAGCACCAATTCCTGCTTTTCGTGCAACATTTACCCCAAATCGCATATCACCAATACCATCTGTATGGTGCGCATCAGGATTGATAGAAATCAGCACACCTTTTTCGACAGCCGTGTTCAACCACCTCCAATCCAGATCCAAGCGATATGGGTGTGCATTCAATTCAATAGCTACGCCATTTGCAGCACATGCGTCAATGACTTTTCGATGATCCAATGGGTATCCTTGTCTTGAAAGCAAAAGTCTGCCTGTGGGATGACCTAGAATGGTAGTGTATGGATTTTCAACAGCCTTGATAATTCTAGCAGTAGCTTTATCCTCATCCATTTTCAAACCCGAATGTATGGAAGCCACAACAACATCAAATGACGCTAAAACTTCATTGGAGTAGTCTAAGCTTCCGTCCGTGAGAATGTCAGACTCAATACCCTTAAAAATCACAAAAGGATTCAATTCCTTATTTAACTGATCGATTTCATTGTGTTGTCGAATTACATCCTCCTCTTTTAAACCACCTGCATAAAAGGCCGATTTGCTATGGTCACATATGGCAAAATATTGGAGCCCCATTGTTTTGCAGGCAATTGCCATTTCTTTCAAAGTTGAGGCTCCGTCACTGTAAGTACTATGATTGTGCAAACAACCTTTAATGTCATCATTAGCAATAATATTCCATGATGGAGCGACAAAATCAACTAAGTCCCGCATCTCAGGTTGAATGTAGTCCATGCCAGCGGAATTGTAAATAGCGGGCTCATCGTCCCAATCCTGAAACTCTGGATTTTCAATTTTGAGTTTAGACTTGATTCCACTCACGTGCATTTCAGGGCCCGTTAAATTGAAAACGGACCAAACGGAGTTACAATTTTCATGATGAATTAACAAATCGGGTCCACCCGATGAGCTGAATGTTGTTTGGATATCATCGTGCTGCAAAACTTTAAAACCAGCATCATTCAGCTTATCAGTAATTGGGAAAAAATCCCTGTATGTGGCTTTAGTGAACAAATCAACTTGTTTTACAACTTCACATTTGCGTCTGATATCGCCAACGAATGTCAATTCAAATTTGAAAGCAGCAGATTTCAGAACTGCAATGAACCGATCAGCATAAGCCTCTGCTTTTGCATAATGGAAAAACCCTTTTTGGGACGCTTTGAACTCAAGGTTTTTCTTTATTTCCGTTTGGGATTTTTCTCCGAATCCCTTCAATGAAACCAAACGATTTTCATTACAAGCATACAACAATTCACCAGGGGATTCCACTCCCAATCCTTTCCACAGCAATGCGATTTTTTTTGGACCAAGACCTTTGATTTCAAAAAGCTCTAAAATGCCTGCGGGTGTTTTTGACAACAAGTCCAAATGTTCCTGGAAATCACCAGTGGCACAGATTTCCATTATTTTGGAAGCGGTGCTTTTACCTACGCCTTTGAATGAAGCAATTTCATCCAAGGAAAGGCCGCATAAACCCTGTTCAATTTTAGACACTGCGAAGGCAGACGAACGTATGGCTTTGGAACGAAACTCGTTCTCCTGGTGAAGGTCGAGTAAATCAGCTGTTTCCTCCAATAAATTGGAGATGGCTTTGTTGTGCATGTTTCAAAACAAGATCAGTAGCTGATCCGATCGTATATAAAACGAGCCTGAATACCTTTCATTTTCTTAACACGTTCTAATGTTTTCAGGTATTGCGTTCCTGTCTCGAATCTTTTTTCGATTGCTTTTACGGCAGATTCGCCTGAAAAATCATCAAACAAAGCTTGGATTGGATCCTTTTGCTTGGGGTAATCAGCAATACGGTAATTCTTAACCCCGGCTTTTTTTGCGGCTGCGGCAATAGCTTCATCAATTCCGCCCAATGCGTCAACCAATCCCAGCCTGTGGGCATCAACTCCCGACCATACCCTTCCCTGACCGATTGAATCAACCTGAGCGACTGACATGGATCGACCGGCTGAAACCCGACCAGTGAAAGTTGCATAGGTTTGCTCTACAAACGACTGCATGATCGCCCTTTCTGAATCCGTCATTGGCCGTGTCATGGAACCCAAGTCAGCATAGGTTCCGGTGTTATAGGTGTCATAAGTGATTCCCAACTTATTCTTCAACATATCTTGAATGTTAAACATCAAGCCGAAAACCCCAATGGAACCAGTAATGGTGTTTGGTTGAGCAAAAATCGAATCGGCGTTACAACTGATATAATAACCTCCTGATGCAGCCACATCACCCATTGAAACAATCACGGGCTTTGATTTGCGACACAATTCCATTTCACGCCATATAATATCGGAGGCAAGGGCATCACCTCCGGGAGAGTTTACTCGCAAGACAACTGCTTTAACCTTGTCGTCGGTACGCACTTCACGGATGGTTTTGGAAAGGCTTTCTGAGCCTATTTCAGATTCGCCACCTTTGCCAGAAACAATTTCACCTACCGCATAAACAACAGCGATCTTGTCACGTGTTGGTTCCTTTTCAGGGCTAGGATCTGCAAAGTCATAATATTTGGATAGACCAACCAGTTCCAAATCATCCTCCTTTTTCTTGCCTGTTTTCTCAACAAGTTTCTTGATGAATACATCCATGTAAGCTAAAGAGTCTACCAACCCCATCTTTACTGCATCATCTGCGGTTCTGATTTTGAAATTGGCAGCGTATGATTTCAATGAATCCGCGGGAATTTTACGCGATTCTCCAACTTTGGCTAGATAGTGCGACCATAGGTCGTCTACGTATTCTGCCGTTTGTGCGCGATTCTCGTCGCTCATTTTGTCTAGAATGAAAGGTTCAACCGCGCTTTTGAATTTGCCGTGTCGGATGATTTCAGGCCTGACTTCCAGTTTTTCAAGGGCCCCTTTGAAAAAAGGAATGGAAGCCGACATCCCTCGTATGTCAAGCATTCCTTCAGGGTTCATCCAAACTTGGTCGGCAATTGAGGCAAGATAATAGCCTCCTTGAGAATAGACATCCGCGTAAGCGTAAACGAACTTGCCAGACTTTTTGAATTCAACAAGAGCGTTTCTGATCTCCTCCATGGATGCCATACCACCACTTACAGAAGGAACCTCTAAATAGATACCGCTCACATTAGGGTCATTTGATGCCTTTTCCAAGCACTCCATAATCCGGTCCAATCCCAATCCCTTGCCGACTTCCAATGACATCGGATTAAAATTGGAAAAAGGGTTATCGGATGCCCTTTCAATTATTTCCTCTGACAATTTCATGTGCAGGATCGTGCCTTTCTCAGCATGTCCAGTCTTTTTAGAGTCAAGCGAGGATGCTATGCCAACAATTAGTAAGATGACAAAAAAGAACATTAGTATTGTGCTGAGAAATACTCCTATCATGGAGGCGAATACGGTCTTAAGAAATTGCTTCATTAGATTAGGGATAAGAAGGTTTAATGATTTTCAAATTTCGCAATAAATCAGTATTCTTGACGGCTAGTTGGTAATTTTGTACTTTATTATGACAAAATTACACCGAGCCATCATAATGTTAGGAGGCAATGTAGGCGATACCGTTTGCGTTTTCGAAAGTGCGGTCCGCTCACTAGAGTTGAACGAAAACCAACTCGTATCAGCCTCTTCAGTGTACAGGACCAAACCTTGGGGGTTCTTTAACCAGCGTGATTTCCTGAACCAGCTATTGGTTTTTGACACTCCTTTGGATTTGACTGAATTTCACGATTGCTGCCTCAAAATTGAATTACTCCATGGGAAGAACAAGGAGTTTGAAAACGGTCCAAGGAGCCTAGATATCGACATTTTGTTCTTCGATACGATTGTATTACAAACCCCAAAACTGACCATTCCTCATCCCAGAATGCATCAAAGGAGGTTCAATTTGGTACCCATTTGTGAACTTATGCCTGATTTCATTCATCCGGCTTTAAACAAGAAAATGTCGGACCTCCTTTCCGAATGCGTAGATTTGGACGAGCCTTCAATTGCAGTACGACAACAAAGTAAAACATCATGTTCATAGTAGTTGAAGGTAATATTGGTGCTGGCAAAACATCATTGGCTCAATTGCTTTGCCAAAGGTTCGGTGCAACTCCCATGTTGGAGGAATTTGCGGATAACACCTTCCTCCCGAGGTTTTATGAAAATCCCGAAAAGTTCGCTTTCCCTCTGGAGCTTTCATTTTTAGCTGCCCGCTACCAACAAATGAGCAAGGTTTTTGGGCAAACTGACGTCAACCATGTCATTTCCGACTATCACTTTGAAAAATGCAGGATTTTTGCTTCCGTTAACCTACATCCTAAAGAGCTCGAGCTATTTGACACTTTTCATAACATGATGGCCGAAAAATTGAACCCGCCAGATCTAATTATCTTCCTAAATAGTGATGTCAAAAGGCTTGAACGCAACATATCGAATCGGGGAAGGCCTTATGAACAAGGCATAGCGACTAACTACTTAGATAAGATTTCAGCTGCCTATGCTAGTAGAATTAATACTATGAAAGAAGGCAAGTTACTGATTATCAATTCATCCGAATTGGATTTTGTGAATAACAATGAACATTTAGAGCAAATAATAAACCAGATAAATTTGAACCTATCCATGTGAAAATCTTTGATTCTAGTATGCATTCAATTTCAAACAATTGACTATTATTGCGCAAAATCAAATCGGTTTAAAAACAACCTATCATGAAAATCAAATCATTCCTTACATTGCCTATTCTGATGCTTGCATTTGTCTTATCAGCAAATGGCCAGGGTTCAGGTAAATACGGATTGC
>JALRAP010000119.1 GCA_023262505.1 Bacteroidia bacterium | reverse complement strand
AGACCCTGCCCGTCCAGCTGTCCGTTTTTCTTTCTCCAAATTCAACACTTTGGATGAAGTGGACTACTGTGTAACTAAGTTGAAGGAAATCTTCGCTGTTGTAGCTTAACCGTTGAGGCATTAATAGGGAACGCTGGTTGAGCGGATTAAACGGATTTGCGCGGATCAGATAGCATTAAAAAAATCCGCGTTTATCAGTAAAATCCACGAAATACGAGTTGCTTTTAACTGATTCTACTTTCCAGCTAAATCAATCATAAACGCGTACTCCATCGCCAACTCTTTTAGCATACGGAATCGGCCTGAAGCCCCTCCATGTCCGGCATCCATGTTTGTGTATAAAAGGAGCAATTCATCCCCCTTTTTGATTTCCCTGAGTTTGGCAACCCATTTGGCAGGCTCCCAATATTGCACCTGACTGTCGTGTAGCCCTGTAGTGACAAACAAATTCGGATAAACTTTCGGCTCCACATTATCGTAAGGCGAATAGCTAAGGATGTAGTTGTAATAATCCTTGTCTTCAGGATTTCCCCACTCGTCATATTCAGAAGTAGTCAATGGGATTGATGCATCAAGCATGGTGGTAATCACATCCACGAAAGGCACAGCCGCCACAACACCTTTGTATTTTTCAGGAGCCATGTTGATTACGGAACCCATCAACAATCCACCGGCACTACCACCCATTGCAAACAATTTATCGTAGGAAGTGTACTTCTGATCCGCAAGGTAAGTGGAGCAGTCTATGAAATCGTAAAAGGTGTTTTTCTTTTTCAGGAGTTTGCCATCCTCGTACCAATGACGCCCCAGCTCCTGACCACCACGAATGTGTGCAATCGCATAAACAAATCCACGGTCTAGCAAACTCAACCTTGCAGATGAAAATGTCGCTTCCATGGAAATGCCATAGGAACCGTATGCGTACTGAAGCATGGGATTCGATCCGTCTTTTTTGAACAGGTCTTTCCTGTAGACGATTGAAACGGGCACCATAACACCATCACGAACTTTTACATTGATACGCTCTGATTGGTACCGGGTGCCATCATAACCTCCAACAACCTCTTGTTGTTTCAATAGCTTTTTTTCTTTCGTTTCGATGTGGTAATCGAACGTGGAAACGGGGGTCACCAAGCTGTTAAATCCATAGCGTATCACTTTGGTGTCTGCCTCTGGATTCGCTCCCAAATATGCGTCGTATGCCGCTTCTCCGAAATCCAAATAATGCTCATTGCCGTCCTCGCGGATGATACGAATCCTTGGAAGCCCTTCGGCCCTTTCACTCAACACATAGTAACCATTGAAAAGCTCAAGACCCTCCAAAAAAACATCGTCGCGATGCTTGATGATTTCTTTCCATTCGCTGATGGATGTGTTCTTTTCATGGCATGTCATCAACCTGAAATTCTTCGCTTGATCGTTCGTCATTATGTAAAATGATCCGTTCAAGTGGTCGATGGAGTATTCGTGGTTGCGGGTACGGGGGTGGAATACGCGGAAACTACCAGAGGGATTATCAGCTTCCAGGATCAGATTCTCGGTTGTGACTGTGCTACTCGTATAAACAACCAGGTACTTGTGAGATTTCGTCTTGCCAATATAGCAACTGAAGGTTTCGTCTTTTTCTTCAAATACCGCCTGGTCAGATTCAATGGATGTGCCAATCACATGCCGCATGATTTTATACTCTCGCAAAGTGACAGGGTCTTTCACATCATAAAAAACTGTTTTGTTGTCATTAGCCCATTCTGCATTTCCACTGACATCCTGAATACGATCGGGAAGGATTTCGCCTGTAGTGAGGTTTTTGAACATCAAGGTGTATTTCCTTCTGCCTATGGTGTCAACGGCAAACATGCCAAACTGATTGTTTGGACTAACTTCCATGGAAGTGGAACTGAAATAGGAATGGCCTTTTGCCATTTCGTTACAATCTAACAATATCTCTTCTGCTCCACCGCTTCTGCCTTTTTGACGGCAATAGATCGGGTATTCGCCGCCCTCTATGAATCGTGTGTAATAAGTATAACCATTGTAATAATACGGAACACTTTGGTCTTGTTCTTTTATGCGACCTTTCATTTCCTTGATGAGCTGGTCCTGCAGTTCCTTGGTGCCTGATAGCATGGCCTCCGTATATTTGTTCTCATCCTCTAGGTATTTGATTACCTCGGGATTTTCTCTTTCGTTCAGCCAGAAATATTGGTCGATTCTTTTGTGACCATGGGTGACAAGTTCCTTCGGTTTTTTAGCAGCTTTTGGGGCTTCCATTGTTTTATTTGTGTTTGAGGATTGGGCAATCATGTTATCCGATGGGATAAAAAATATGATCAAGAATAGCCCAATCGAGAAGAGTGGAGGGCACTTCATGATTAGACTGTTTCTAGTGTGTCTGACAGGAAATGGAAACGGATTTCGGGGTTGTTTTTGATCATTTGGTCCAGCATCCATTGCGAGT
>JALRAP010000118.1 GCA_023262505.1 Bacteroidia bacterium | reverse complement strand
GAGGTAGCCAACATCTTGAACTCCACAGAGCCATTGCCGGTTCGTATCGGTGTTACAGCCGACTTCGATACCACGACCCGCCAATTGGACACACAAGTGCAATTGGATTTCGCCAGCGACCTGCTAGGTACGTACAAACTGAGCGTTTACCTGGTGGAAGACAGCATCGTGAAATGGCAGAAGGATTATGATGCTAGCCCGTCCGACGTAGAAAACTATATACACCGCGAAGTACTGCGTGGTTCGATGAACGGCACCTACGGAGATGTGATTGCCAACACGACCGAAGGCGAAACGGCCATTCGGAACTACTCAACCACGCTCAATACCGAATGGGATGCCGCTCACATGTCGCTAGTGGTATTCCTTTACAACGATGCCACCAAGGAAATCATCCAGGTGGAACAAAAACATCTGGAGTAGTTAGGTTGTTGTAAGGGCAACCATGCGCTCGCTGTATCTCCTTCCGCTTTTCTTCCTGTTACCGCTTTCGGCGGATGCACAAAGCTTCCATGCGGCCGTAAAAGGTGGCATTGCAGCCACACAGGTGTCGGGTGATAATCTTAGCGGCTATGATCAATTCGGTGGCTTAGTGGGCGGGGTAGTAGGCATCCCCATAGGGAAAAAAATAGATTTGAATTTGGAAATTCTTTTTGTTCAGAAAGGGAGCCGTAAAACCGCGGATCCCGATAATGAGGATTATACCGAATATCTGCTCCGTCTGAATTATTTCGAATTCCCCTTATTGTTGCAATACAAGCACTCTGACCGCATCGCTTTGGAAGCGGGTCCCATCATCGGAGCCTTGGTATCATCCAAAGAAGAAGACCAGAACGGACCATTCTATTGGAACGAGCCTCGTCCGTTCGACCGTATTGAAGTGGGAGCAGGTGGCGGCATCCAATACCGTTTTGCCGATAATTTTTCGGTGGTAAGCCGGTTCGAAACATCTTTGCTACCCATAAGACCGCATTTGTCAGGTCAAACGTACCAGTGGAACCGCGGACAGTACAACACGGTGTTACTTTTTGCCTTGCAGTACCGATTCAATAAACCATCAGCACCATGAGCGATAAACACAAGATAATAGTTGGAGTTGGAGGCGCGAGCGGTGCCATTTATGCGAAGGTGCTGTTCGATAAGCTGCAAGCGCTTTCCAACCAAATAGAAGCGGTGGGCGTGGTGATGTCTGACAATGCCAAGGATGTTTGGAAATACGAACTCGGCAACGAAGATTATGCCAAGTATCCATTCCGTTTTTACGGTAAGGATGATTTCATGGCGCCTTTTGCCAGTGGCAGCGCCCGCTACGGCACCATGATTATTTGTCCGTGTTCTATGGGTACGCTTGCGCGGATAGCTACTGGTATCTCCAATGACCTTATGACGCGTGCCGCGGATGTGGTGTTGAAGGAGCGCCGTAAACTGATCCTAGTGACGCGTGATACGCCCATCAACCTCATCCACATCAACAACATGAAAGCCGTTACCGAGGCAGGAGGTATCATTTGTCCGGCCAGCCCCTCTTTTTACAGTCGTCCCCAAACCATTGAGGCCGTGGCTGCTACAGTCATCGACCGGGTGGTTGATTTGGCTGGCTTACATCAGGATGCCTACCGGTGGGGCGAAAAGTAATGATGTAAGGTAGATGTAATATCCCCGCTTATTTTGACTCATCCCTGCTTACGCGGCATGGTAGCTTTGTATTGTTATAAAAGCCATGCTAGAGTATTCAAAAGAGATATTGACCAAGGTTAGCTTCGACCCGGTGCTATTCAAAAAAGAGCTGCAAAAAGCCATGATGTGGCTCAAGGGAGAACAACGCACGATGCTGATCAAGTGGTGTGCCACCACCTTCGGCACCAGCTACGGCGAAGTGATTACCGCTACAATGAAAGAGATGGCGGAGTAAGTACTCAGTACTTCACCACGCGAACCCTTGAAGCGCTAGAACCCTGTTGCGCCTGCATAATGTAGGTTCCCTTTGCCAATGGTCGCAGGTCGATGCGTTCTTGTTGCACCATACGACCCGACAACACACTTTTTCCAGTTAAGTCGAGCAGTTGCCAAGTACATTCTTCGATGCTTGGATATGACATCACCAGAAAATCGTTCGCAGGATTTGGATAAACCGAAACATTCAACGCCTCAAAAGTTGGTACCGATGAAGGGTTGCCCATGCTGCCATCGTTGTTGATTTGTTGTGCATATATGCCGTAATCGTTGCGGTAGTCGGTCCACACCGCCACCACTTGTCCGTTTCGGAAATCCCCTGCCGACATATCATCCTTACCTGAAACACGCGTGCAGATATTGACAGGCGTGCCTTGCCACATCGGCGCTCCAGTAAAATCACATTTCACCGCTTTGATGGTTTGGCCAGGGTTGGTGCCTGAATAATAGAAGGCGATTACACCATCGCTTGTAACAGACAAATCATACGGATCATCATAAAAAGCTGAAATCGGAACCATGTTTGCGCCTGCAGGTGTGAGTAGGGTGTTGCCTTGCAAATTGAATGCTTGTATGGTAACCCCTGATTGCGACTGGTTGCTATCGGTGGTTTTGAGTAACGCCCAGAAGCCGGTTCCGTT
>JALRAP010000117.1 GCA_023262505.1 Bacteroidia bacterium | reverse complement strand
GATTCATCCGGGTTGTACTGAAAGCCCCCAATAAGTTGATCGCACCTTATATAACGTGCTTGGCTCTTGTTTTGTAAGTTCCCCAATCCATCTGCGTGACCAAGGATGGTGTATGAAGGAAGCTGGTGGTAGATGCCCAGGTTCGCGTTGATGCTGAGTTTCTTGCTCAATTGATATGATAGTGCAACACGAGGCGAAAGTTGTTCCAAAGGATTGCTTGTTTTATTCGAGTAGCCTGTGGCATCAGTACGTATGCCGCCCGTGATACGTGCTCTTGAGTTCAATAACTCCCGACTAACAGAAAAGAAGCCGGCATATTTTATGAATTCTATTTCCGATTGGTATGAAATCTTGGCGGATCCGGTAGGGGTTTGGATACTATTGAAACCATTCAAGTCGAATGACGCATATTCTAATCCAGTTCCCGCTAAAATCTTATAAGGTCCAGCGAAAAGCACTCGTTCAACCCTGAATTTTGACTCTGATTCTCCTGATTCGTAATCTGCGATTTTCAGGCTAGGATCATCTTTTCTGTTTTCATAGTATTTCTCAGATTCATTGAAAAGTTTGTTGGTACTAAGTACTACACTTGTGAATCCATTATTCCCATAATGCTTGTAATTGACGCCTGTAGTATAATTCCATTGGCTGTTTTCGGGAATCGAACTGAGGAAAAAGTCATTACGCTCTTTGGTTTCTGCATCCTCAACACCTTCATTCACGGATTCATTCAAAACAAAAACATCGTATGCGGCTAATCCCAGCCAGGTTATTTCGTTTTTTTCATCAATCTTATGTGTCAATTTGAATTGCATATCATTAAAAGTAGGTAGGAAAGGCAGTTTGAACACTTTGAAAAGGAATTGCAAGTAAGAGCGGCGTGCCGAAAACAAATAGGTGGTCTTGGGTGATAATGGCCCATCTAATGTAATGCCGGTTTCCGACGAGCCTATTGAGAACCTAATTCCATTCTTTTCTCGGTTTCCTTCGATTTGCTTGAAATCCATAATGGAGCTCAGTGCATTTCCTCTTGATACTGGAAAGGCTCCGGAGTAAAAGTCTACTTCACGCAAAAAGTCCACATTGATGATTCCCACGGGACCTCCTGTTGACCCTTGGGTTTGAAAATGATTGATTACGGGAATCTCGATGCCGTCTAGGAAAAATTTGTTTTCGGCCGGTGAGCCTCCTCGGATAATGATATCGTTTCTGAAGCTAGGTGATGACGCCACACCAGGCAACGAACGTATTACCTGCGATATATCGCGGTTGCCACCTGGATTCCTCTCTATTTCCCTGATACCTATTGTTTGTAGTGAAACAGGGCTTTCTTCCTTCTTTACGAATTGTGGTGCTTTGATTTCAACCTCGGTGAGATTGGTTGAGGAGGACTCGAGCACAATCTCTATGTAAGGCGACTTTTCTTTGGTAACGAATATATCCCCTGAAACGGCAGGTTTGTAACCAACACAAGAAACCACTAAGCGTAGATATCCCTCCTGTTTGGTTATAATGGTGAATTTCCCATCTGAGTCTGTCGTGGTTCCTAATGAAGTCCCTTCAATGGCTACGGAGGCAAAAGGAATGCCTTGGCCGCTTTTGAGGTCAGTAACTTTACCGGTTATTGTTCCATCTGCAACAGACAAGTTGGGTTTCAGAAAGGCCGAAATGGCCAGAAATAAGATGAGTATTGGATTTTTCATGGAAACAGAAACAAAAAATACGGATTATGGTTTTGCCATTTCCAATTTCCGTTCAGAATCTGTCTCTCAAATCGGTCATAGGCTTTTCAAAATGCTTGTACAATAGGGTGGAGGCAGTTACAACTATGACCCAGAATGAAATGTAAATCGTAATTGATTGCAGAGGGTTTTGCGGCATAAAATGCCTTTCCAAAACCATTGCGACCAATCCGAGATTTATCAGATACATGGAATAGGATATGGTTGAAAGATGGCGGACGGCTTTGCCAAACAAATTATCAAATGACTTCCAGCTTGCTGCTAAAGGTAACATCAATGAAGAACCTAATCCCATGGCAGAAAAGTACCAAGTCATTGCATTTTGTCCGTTCGGATCGGTGCTGATGAATTGCTTTGTAAAGGTGAAGAGAAAAACGCCGGAAACGAAAAATACCCATCTCCATTTGTGCACGGCATTTTCATAATAGTGGCAAAGCCATGCCATTAAAACCCCATACATGATTGCGTCTAATCTTGTGACGACGGTTTTTCTGAATGTTACGTCGAACCAAAAAGCATCAAGTTTGTTTTCGGATATTGATAACCTATAAATCAAAGGAGCCAGCAGAAGCAATACAATTACTGATAATGTAACGTGTTTGGCTTTTGCTTTTTTGCCAGTGATAATTGTTGAAACAAGAATGAGAAATGGAGTAACTAGGTAAAACCACTCTTCAATGGATAAGCTCCAAGATTCCCAAAAGAAATCGGTGAATGGGTTAACAAGGTTTTGGCAGAAAAAAATGAATTTCCAACTGAAGTGTTCCACCTTTGCACTGTTGAGTCCCCAATAGGCAAATGCCAGGTTTAGTATCAGGACCAGATAATACGCTGGAAGTGTGCGAAACCATCTTCGTTTCCAAAATTTCAAAAGCTCGTGAAAGGACT
>JALRAP010000116.1 GCA_023262505.1 Bacteroidia bacterium | reverse complement strand
GAAACCGTTGTCGCGGTAGATCCAAATGGAGCCTGTAACGTTATTGGTATTAACAGTGGTAATGTCCAACTTTTTGGATGCCACAAAGGCCTTCTCACCGGCGATGATGTAGTAGGAGTTGAATCCCAACATGGTGTTGCCTGTGCGGGGAGAACAGGTGGGGAAACTGGAGGCGGCACCATAGCGACTGAATCCTGGTGAAGTGGAGTTGCAGGTACCTGCGGTGTACGCACCAACCGTGGTGCAGTATTTGGATGTGCTCCATCCCATGGGCATAGAAGCCAATGGATAGGTTACCGTGGCACCATTGGTGATTTCAAAACCTTCGTTGTACACCACCTGCGCATGCGAGGCGGAAGACATCAACATCGATATGCCGACAACAAGGGCGGCGAAGAGTGAGCGGATGCTTTGAGTAGTTGTTCCTGTCATAGTAAACGGGATTTATGGCATGGTTAGTTCAAACTAATTTTTTGAGATGTAGCGCCTAGGAGTTTGCAGACTACACCCTTAACCGCCAAATTTAAAGAAATGTTAGCCTGAAAACCACATTTTCTTCTTATATTTTTTGAATAATCCAAGAATTTCACGTTTTCGTTTAATTTATGGTTAAGCTATTGATTTTCTATTGGTTTAGAAATAAAAATAAGCCATTATGTGGCACATGTTTTGCGTTCAATTGACCAAAATGGTCCAATTGTAGGGCGAATAACACAATCTTGTTGGCGAAAATACTATATGTTGAAAACCAATAGATTCATCATTCACCCCTTATCATCAAAAATTCCCCAATTTTGAGGACCATAATCGCAACCTTAAAACAAAACAATCTATGAAAACGAGATTCAAAACCTTGTTAATCATTTTTTTAAGCACTTTTGCTGCCCAACTCCCAGCAACGGCCCAGGTCAACAATCAAGCGCCCTTAAATGCCGAGCTGATGTGGATGCTGGGACGTGTTTCAAACCCTGCCATCTCGCCCGACGGGAAAACCGTTGTTTATGGGGTCCGACGGTTTAACATACAAGACAACAAAGGATTTAACTCGCTGTACACCATCCCATTGACCGGTGGTAATCCCGTAGAAATTGCCAAGCCCAACGACAAAGCCAGTACGCCTGTGTGGCATCCTTCAGGAAAGAAAATATTTTTCCTTTCTTCAAAATCCGGCTCCAGCCAGGTGTGGATGATGAACCCCGATGGATCCGAAAAAGAACAAGTGAGCTTCACCGATACCGATGTGACCAACCTGGCCTTCGCCCCCAACGGTATCAATATCTGGATCACCCGCGACATCAAAACAATGGAGTCGTTCCGCGACTACCAAAGCGACCTCGACAAAACCACGGCGCGTGTTTACGATGATTTGATGTATCGCCATTGGGATCAGTGGGAAGACCAATTAACGAGTCACGTTTTCCATGTCACATACAGCGAGGAGAAAAAGCGCCTTGCGGGAGAATACAAAGATATCATGGAGGGCGAGCCGTTTGATTCCCCATTGATGCCTTTCGGCGATGCCGACCAGATTGCATGGAGTCCCGACGGGAAGAAAATCGCTTACACCTGCAAAAAACTATTGGGTAAAGATGCGGCCATGAGTACCAATTCCGACATTTACATTTACGACCTGACCACACAAAAAACCATCAACCTTACCGATGGTATGCCCGGATACGATACCCGACCAGCCTTCTCCCCCGATGGCAGTCGCATCACCTGGCTGAGCATGGCCACACCCAAATACGAAGCCGACCGCAACCGTCTTTTTAGTTATGAATTCAAAAACGGTACTAAAACAGAAATAACCGAAGGTTTCGACTACAGCATCGATTCCTACCAATGGTCGCCCAGTGGCAAAGAGATTTATTTCATCTGCGGCATCAACGCCACCGACCAAATTTGGAGCATAACTACTGACACCAAGAAAAAACCCGTTATTCGTCAAATCACCACAGACCAAGCCGACTATACAGGATTCTCATTGCACTTTGACGGAAAAACCACCAACATGGTGGCCGCACGCATGAGTATTTCGGAGCCTACCGAACTGTTCCGCATCGATTTGAAAACAGGCAAACCCTCACCACTCACCTTCACAAACCAAGACCTGTTGAGTGGCGTAAAGATGGGTAAAGTAGAAAAGCGCATGGTGAAAGCCACTGACGGAAAAGACATACTCACCTGGGTCATCTATCCTCCCAACTTCGACCCCAACAAAAAATACCCGGCCCTACTCTACTGCCAAGGCGGTCCGCAAAGCACCGTTTCGCAGTTCTTCTCTTACCGTTGGAATTTCCAGCTTATGGCTGCCAATGATTACATCATTGTGGCTCCTAACCGTCGCGGGCTACCTTCTTTCGGCACCGATTGGAATCGCCAAATTTCAGGCGACTGGGGCGGACAAGCCATGAAAGATTTGCTGAGTGCCATTGATGATGTGAGTAATGAACCCTACGTTGACAAAAAACGATTGGGTGCTGTTGGTGCCAGCTTTGGTGGCTACTCGGTTTACTGGCTAGCTGGCAACCATAACAAACGCTTCAGTGCCTTCGTATCGCACTGCGGCGTATTCAATCTTGAGAGCATGTATGGCACCACAGAAGAATTGTTCTTCGCAGACTTCGACATGGGTGGTTCATATTTCGACAAGCCAATACCAAAATCCTACACTGATTTCAACCCCATAAAGTTTGTGGACAA
>JALRAP010000115.1 GCA_023262505.1 Bacteroidia bacterium | reverse complement strand
ATATCAATCATGCCGTCACCGAAGCATTCGAATCCATGCTTCCAGCTGGCACGTTTCCCTCCTATTTCCTATTCATTGAAATTGAACCCGCCAAGATTGATATCAACATTCATCCCACGAAAACCGAAATAAAATTCGAGGATGAGCGCTCGGTTTACGCCATAATTCGTGCCGCAGTTAAACGTGCGTTAGGCAAATTCAGCATCACACCGTCATTGGATTTCGACCAAGAAACCAGCTTCAACATACCGGTGAGCATGTATGCCACCACGCCAAAGATGCCCGAAGTGAAGGTTGACCGTAGCTACAATCCGTTCAAAATGGAAAGCCACCCATCCAACTCCAAAGGATGGGAGCGGCTCTATCCCGAGCAGAAGAACGAGACACAATGGCGAAATTCAAACCCGATCGAAAGCGAGCCCACGCCGCGCGTTCGTGTGCTTGGTCAAATTGAAAACAAGTTTATCATTACCGCTTCAACCGAAGGCCTGATGGTCATCGACCAGCGCAGGGCTCACGAACGGATTCTTTTCGAACGGCACGAGAAAAACATTTCTCAACCGGGTGGCGCAAGCCAACAGGAACTGTTCCCAAAAACATTCGAATTCCCTGCAGATGATGTTCCGCTGATTAAGGAATTACTGGGCAACTTACGTAAGCTCGGTATAGATTTGAGAGAATTTGGCGGAAGCACCTACGTGCTCAACGGAGTACCCGAAGGTGCTGTAGCAGGTCAAGAAAGGGAAATGATTGACGCAATACTTGAATCAGTCAAAAACCAGAGCGCATCTTATAAAGAAAAACCATTGGAAAACCTTTTGAAAAGCATGGTTTCGGGGATGGCGATGCAATATGGCACAACGCTTTCCAGAATAGAACAAGAACATTTGGTCGAAGAACTCTTCAAATGCACAGCGCCTGAATTGAACCCCTACGGAAAACCTGTTTTCACCATTATCAACTCCAACGAACTCGAAAAAAGGTTTCGTGGCCTTAACCAAATAAACCAACAGGCATGACGTATCAGCAATACAGGCCTAATTCATTCAGCATTTTACCGGTTGCGGTAAAAAACCTGCTCATCATCAACGGTATCTTATGGCTTGCCAACACCGTTTTTGTTGAACAATTGGGTCTTAGTGTAAATCAGCTATTCGGGTTGTACTTCCCACTTTCTGAACAGTTTGCACCTTACCAATTTGTAACGCATCTGTTCTTGCATGGCAATTTCATGCACCTGTTCAGCAACATGCTAGCCCTGTGGATGTTCGGCTCGGTTTTGGAAAACCATTGGGGACCCAAAAGATTCTTGACATTTTATTTTGTGACAGGACTTGGTGCAGCTTTGATACATACCGGTTGGTCTTATATTGAACTCCAAAATACCCGTTCTTTATTTGACCAATACCTGAATTCACCAGGACTATACGATTTCGCCAAACTGATCCAAAACGATTCCTTACCGCTAACAGATGCATTCCGGACTGAAATGAACGCTTTTGTGGCTGAGTGGGGGACTATGAAGAGCGATCCTCAAATGCTTACGCGTTCATTGGAGATTGCCACTTCCTTAAAGAATGATGTTCTGGATTATAAGATGTCTGTGCCTACCGTAGGCGCATCCGGCGCGGTATTCGGCGTGCTACTTGCCTTTGGTATGATGTTCCCCAACACCTTGATTTATGTATTCTTCGCCATACCAATCAAAGCAAAATACTTTGTTATCCTTTACGGTCTTTTCGAATTGTATTCGGGAGTAGTTAACAATCCTGGTGACAATGTGGCACATTTCGCGCATTTGGGAGGAATGCTTTTCGGTTTCTTCCTGATAAAATATTGGAATAAACGCTCAAGGAACTATTATTGAAATGGGATTCGGCAGTGAAATAAAAACCTCCTTCAGCGGCAAAGAACATTTGCTGAGGCTGTTGCTGATCAATACAGCATTGTTTCTGTTTTTTGCCGCCATTAAGCTGTTCAATTTCCTAGGCTTACCAATTTCTGCCAAACAAATAGGTGAATGGGTTGAATTGCCTGCCAACCTGGGCCAGCTTGTTCATAAACCATGGACGTTGTTCACCTACATGTTCATCCACTACAACTTTGCACATGTACTATTCAACCTATTGGTAATGTATTGGACAGGAAGAATATTCAGTGATTTTCTTCCACAGAAAAAACTGACAGCGGTCTATGTGCTTGGTGGACTATTGGGGGGCTTAGCATTTGTAGGGATGTACAACCTACTACCAGTCTTTGAAACAACCGGTAATGTAGCTGTGCTCATTGGTGCCTCCGCGGGAGTATTTGCAGTAATGGTAGCCGCAGCAACATTGGCACCCGACTATCCTGTTCACATGATTCTTATCGGAGAAATCCGACTGAAATATGTTGCCATTGCCTTAACGATCCTCTATTTGATATCAATTCCAGACTCCAACAGCGGCGGTAATATTGCTCATTTGGGAGGTGGTTTGGCGGGTTTATTCTACATTCTGATGCTAAGAAAAGGCGTTGACCCAGGAAAATGGGTTGAGTTTATAATTGATTTCCCTAAATGGATAAGCCGACCGAAGATACGAGTGGCCCACTCCAGAGAAGTGAAAATCGGAGTTGCCCCAAAAGCTACTAATAGAAATCGGCAAGAGGTTATCGATGCTATTTTAGATAAAATAAGCCGTTCTGGCTATGATAGTCTAAGCCAACA
>JALRAP010000114.1 GCA_023262505.1 Bacteroidia bacterium | reverse complement strand
TGTTGTGCTTGATGATGGTGCCATCCTCGGTGGTTTCGGTCAGCGAGAGGCAAGTCCATGAGTAGTCCGAATAGCCTGATGCGAATTCGGATTCTGAGTAGGAATATGAGTCGATGTCAACCAGCGCATCCAATACGCGGAAGTTGCCGATTTCAATTTGCAGGTGGTGTATCATTTTACCACCTCCTTCCTGGCATCCTTCGCCTTGATGACATCGGGGTGACCTTGCTCATCCTTGGTTAGTGATGTGTAAAGCTTCTTAAGCTGCTCCAAGCTATTGCAGGCGTTTATGGCCTCGATTGCCTTGGTTGGGTCCACTGACTTTGGCTTGGGAAGGAAATCGCGGATACGGAGCGCATCGACATCCTCGCCAAAGGCACGGATCCTGCGAGCATAGATTTGGATTTGTTTGCCCACCCATTGCTCCATGTATGGGGTTTGGTGGACCTTACTGATGGTCTTGGCATTGGTTGAGTTCAAAATCATCGGCTTGACCTGCTCCATGAAGTGGATGACAAGGCAGTCCTGTTTCTTGCCATCGGTGTTGGCTACCTGCTCTGTTCCGCATGATTTGATGGTAAGGATCATTTCCTCACCTGGTTGGAGCGCATAGGCTCCGATGTAGTCTGGATTTTTGAGCTGTTTCCAGTGTGTCAGCTTTTCTGTTGTTTGCATTTGTTTAGATTGTTACATCGCATTTGCGATAGGTTTGTATGAATACGTCTAATGGTTTAAGGAATTCGACACCGCGTTTCTTGTAATGGACCGTGTTATTAATCACTTTGGTCACTAGAACCATTTCCCCGGTGGTTATATTTCGGTAGTGCAAATTTGGATAGATGTTCATCGTTATAATAGGATTTGAAGTGTTTTGAATCGCATTGCATTTCACGGCATATAAGCATGCCTTTGTTGAAGCTTATGCAAAGGGTATCCGATATTAGGTCTGAAAGTTCACGATATAAATCCCAATCCAAATCATGATGCTTCCTGATGTGCATTAAATGTTCTTGTGGATTGAATGAGAACACCTTTTCAATCCGTTCACGGTTGGACGGTTGATTGGATTCTGATTCGTTTGAGGTGTTCTCGGCATTGCTGGTCGGTGTTTGGTCCGTTGACAAGCCAATAGGCTCGGAGACGCTCGATGAGGCTCCAGTTGATGTTGGTGTTGATTGTGTCATTTTGCTCGGTTTTGATTGGTAATTTGTGGATGATTTTTCGGTTAAAGTCCTCGATGCTCATTGCTTTGGAATGTTTTAAGGAAGAAATAAACACTTACGCACATAAAGATAAGTGCTGTGATGATTTGATCCTGATCAGCTGCGGCCATTGCGATGAAGGCGGCAAGGAATGCGAATAATGGTTTCATGCTATTACCTCCCATGTGTAACCTGGTTTAACTTGTGAGTTGACATTGCGCAAGGTGCTTTGAAGCAAAGCCACTGGTATGACAGCTGACTTAACTGCGTTAGACAATGTTGGAGCTTGGCCGATCTTAACGCAAACGATGGTGGTCTTTTCGGCAGTGTGGAATTTTGTGTAGTAGTTCATTTTTTTTAGGTTTTGTTGTTGTTTGATTTTTTTATTGGTATCTTAATTTATTTGCCCAATATGGATATTGCTCTTCAAATATTTCATCAATTTGATTTACCATAGAGTAAAAAAATCTTTTTTCGCATCTTGGATAAAAATACTTAATTCTCCAAAAATCAAATTCATCTTGCCAAATTTGACACTTTACAATTGAGTTATCATCCATAATGACATCTAAACATTGAAGACAAAATTTTTGCTTGTTCATGTTGTTTTGGTTTAGTTTGATGCCGCTAAATTAGTACAATTTTGTACTGATACAACAAAAATACCCTATATTTTTTTATTTCGCTGATTTTCAGCACAATTAATTTTAGTGCTTGTTTTTCAATAGTACAATTATATACATTTGCGCCCATGTCAAAGTTGAAAGAACTGATAAAGAGTACAGGCCTTAAGAATGAGTACATAATCCGCCGGAGCAACATCCCTCGGAACAAGTTCTACATGGCCCTGAAAGCTCCATCGCTATTGTCGATGGATGAGATAGATAGATTATCTTTCGCCCTTCAAATCGATAAGAAGGCATTGATTAATCTTATACATGGATAGATACGCTGAAACACGACTACCCGACCTGATCCTGGACAGCATGGAACTGGGTCTAAACAAGAAGCTCTTATTGCTCGCCACAGGAATAGATGAAGACACGTTCAATTACCAGCTTGAATATGATAAGTTCAGTGCTGAGGATGCAAGGAAGCTGAGACGCGCCATAAGAGATTGGAGAAAAGCTAATGCAATATTCTAACCCTATAAATTAAAACCATGATCTACAAAATCGCCTGTGCAGTCTTACTGCTGGGTATTCCTCTGAACGCGGCTGAAAGTCGCGGAAGACCGCATCCAATCCAAAATCGAGGAAATGTCCGAACAGGGCAGCATCTATGCCGATTCCAAATTAAAGCTTGATTCTATGAGCAAGCAAATCGATGACCTGCTGAATGAGAATGCAGCCTTAGTCAATTCATTAAATGAGTGTAAAAACCAAGAACCCCAAATCGTTACTCGCTATGTCAAAAGGAAACCTTCTGTTAACGGCAATGCTTCTGAGCAGTTCATTGAGCTTCTCTCAAAGCGTTACGAACTCCAGTGATTCGTTAATCTATACCCCACAGT
>JALRAP010000113.1 GCA_023262505.1 Bacteroidia bacterium | reverse complement strand
CGAAACAAGTACGATCGGGATACTGTCGCATAAAGGCATCGGCTGTTTCGCGTGCGATACGAGCCGAAACCACGTTGATCTCATAAGCTAGATCCACCATATGGTAATCAGCCAATGAGATTCGTTGTGCGTTGAAAGTATTGGTCTCGATGATGTCTGCACCCGCCTCAAGATATTCACGATGTATGGTTCCAATGATATCCGGACGAGTAATGGAAAGCAAATCATTATTGCCCTTCAAATCATGAGGATGATTCTTAAATCGCTCTCCTCGGTAATCGGCTTCATCCAACTTATAGCGTTGAATCATGGTACCCATGGCACCGTCGATTACAAGGATGCGGGAATTAAGTTGGTCAATTATGTTCATAAAAACTGCTGTTATATTCGATAACCTTGGCAAAATAAGGGGTCATTTGTCATTTGTCATTAGTCATTGGTCATTGGTCATTGGCTAATCGCAATCGTCAATCGTCAATCGTCAATCGTAAATCCTTTCACCATTTCCCTCTTACCCTTTGGTCCGGGCAATTTGGTCACGGCCCAGCCAGCGGCCTGCATGTTGCGGCGGACTTCGCCTTTGGAGCAGTAGGTGACCAAGATGGCATTGGGTGCGCAAACGTTTTTGATATTTTGAAACACAGTTGCTGTCCACAATTCGGGCTGTTTGGTTGGAGAGAATGCGTCGAAATACACCAAATCGAAACCGCTTTCGACAGTTGGCATCTGATCACGGAAATCTGCAACCACTTTTTTAAGTTGCATCCTTCCCATCAATTCAATTTCCGATTGCGACTGATGCATTTGCAGGAATTCTGCTCGGAATTCAGGGAGGTAATCCAAGTCTCGGGCAATCTCAAGGGAAATGGGGAACTTGTCAATGCCAACATATTGACAAGAGGCCTCAACTTCCACCATCCTAGCTAGAGTGAGCAAAGCGTTTAGGCCGGTACCGAAACCGATTTCGAGTATGCTGGGGGCTTTGTTATTTTCCAAAATGGAATTTAATCCATTTCGGATAAAGACATGCATCGACTCCTGGATTGCGCCGTACTTCGAATGGAAAGTCTCATAGGTATCCACACAATAAACACTGTGCGAACCGTCTTCCGTTGTTATGATTTCCCTTTTCATTTCGGTCTACCTCCATTGAAAAGCCGGTAGCCTGATTCGCTTTTTGGCGAACGTGTCTGATTCCGGCTTATCTGCTCACCAACGCGTTAAGCGTGTGATATGATTTGGCACCTTCATGTGGCGAATATTTCCGCCGCAGGGTTGCCAAGGCATCGTAGGGCATAATCCCTCCGCCTTTCTGGATAAGCTGTTGTTTCAATGAACTGGTGCGAAATTAGGAACTCAAGCACAAAAAAGGTTGGATTTGTAAGATAAAAATGACCTATCTATTTGGCGAATGATTGTTGCACTTAATCTGTCTTTTTTATATTTGAAATCGAAAAAGCCACCTCATATGAACCGACTCTACACATTGCTTGCCTTTTGTATTTTGAGTGTTAATGCCATAGCACAACCAGCCACATGGACTTGGTCCAACAGCGTTGGAGGTAACCCTAACTTCCAATACTACATGGATATTGATGTGGATGACTTGGGTAATACCTACTTGATCAGTGACTTTACCGGAACGCGTAGTTTTGGCAGTTTTTCACTTACATCCTCGGCAAACAATCAGGCCTATGCTGCCAAATTCGACCCCCAAGGCAATGTATTATGGGTCAAGTCATTGGGATATCCGTTGAAGAATTCTTATGCAGCAGGAATAGCAATTAACGATGGTGCAGTTTATGTTACCGGACGATATTACGACTACATCGAAATAGACACCATCCTTCTATTTGGAACCGGGCAAACCGATGTGTTTTTGGCCAAGTTGGATACAGCAACTGGGACTTGCCAATGGTTGGTTGGAGCTGGTGGAACCTTTCAAGACAAGCCCATTGACATGGACCGTGCCATTGGTGGTGGAGTGGTTGTAACCGGATTGTTTACTGGTACGGCCATCTTCGGAAACGACACTTTGGTAAATCCAAGCAATTTCAACAACTATTCTTTCTTAGCGCGTTACTATGATGATGGCACATGCGCCTGGGCCAAAAAAATGAGCTCACCTACAGCGATGGAGGCCTATGGAGTAGCCCAATCACGGAACGGTCAAATAGCCATTACCGGTGCTTTTGTGGGTAGTGCCACTTTCTCACCTACCGTTTCAGTTTCAAGTGGTGGAACTGCCGATGCTGTAACAGCTAAATTTGATTCATCGGGCACTGCACTTTGGGCAAAATTCGGAGGCGGTCAGGGAAGTGACAGCGGCCAGGGTGTGGGAATAGATGAGGACGGCAACGTATACATTATCGGGAACATCAGTGGCACATGCAACTTCAGTGGCCTCACAGTTACCGATAACGGAGCGGGCAATATTTTGGTGATGAAATATTCTTCGACAGGATCCCCGGTTTGGGCCAAGTCGGAGGGCAGTAACATGTTTGACTCAGGCATCAAAATCTCTACCGACCATGGTGGAAGCAGTTACGTTACAGGAATATTTACTGGAACAGCGAATTTCAGCGGAAACAGCCTTACTGGCACCAACGATGTGTTTGTAGCCAAGTATAGCCCAACCGGCCTAGTGCGTTGGATATTGAAAGCAGGTGGTGGCACTAGCTATGACCAAGGTGGCGCCATACTAGCCGACTCCTCAGGTGTCTGTTATGTGGCAGGAACCTTC
>JALRAP010000112.1 GCA_023262505.1 Bacteroidia bacterium | reverse complement strand
CCCGTTAATAATATTATCACCCCTCCTATATCCATATTTTAATACTATTTTTTCGACTATTCTTAAGGCTTTATAAGTCTCTGATACATCTTGACCATCGTCGTGTATTACTAGTCGCATGCATATTTCACACAAACTGACCACCCATTTCACCGCGAACTGACCACCCCCTGTTTGGCATGGTTATGGGGGTTCAATCGAGGGTGTTAAGTTAGGGGGTTTTGGTGGTTCTTTTTCTCAGGGATTCGCCTTTGAGTTCAATGCGATGCGCAGAAGATGTAATCCGGTCCATGATGGCGTCGGCCAAGGTGGGTTCTCCGATTGCTTCGTGCCATTTTGCGATGGGCAATTGGGAGACTAGCATCGTTGATTTCTCACCATAACGGTCTTCAAGGATTTGTAACAGGGCCAAACGCGTGTTTTGATCAAGTGGTTGCAGTCCGAAGTCATCCAGGATAAGCAAGGATACCTTTCCGAATTGGTTCAACAGCTTTACAAATGTCCCGTCCATTCTGGCCAACATGATTTTCTCGCTTAGGCGATTCATGTTGGCATAGTAGGTCTTCATCCCCAGCATGCAGGCTTGATTCCCGAGAGCACAAGCTAAGAAGCTTTTACCAGAGCCCGTAGGTCCGGTAATGAGCACGTTTTCGGTTCGATGGATATAATTGCCGTCGGATAAAGCCTGAAGCTGTTCTGGAAAGAGATTGCGTGTTGTGCTGCATTTGATATCTTCCAGGGTGCTTCCGAATCGGATTTTGCTTAGTTTGAGAAGCATTGTCGTTTTCTGTTGTGACCTGGATTGCAGTTCGGCTTGGGTTAATTGCGCAAGCAGGGTGTGGCTATCGGGCTGCTGATGGGAAGCGAGCGATAAAATACCTTCATAGTGGCTGGCCATTCCCGTCAGTTTAAGTTGCTGAAGCTCTTTGAGTGTTGCTGTTGTATTCATGTTTGTTGGGTTTAAAAAGGGTTTACGGAACGTTATTGTAAGCCTGTGGTCCACGGATATTGTCATGGAGGATCGGTGGAATGTAGGCCTGTTCGGGCGTTTGTTCGAGGTCCAGCCTGTTTTTGAGGACATTGGCCAATGCGCTGCAGGTCACTTGGTGTAAGGTGCTCAGGCGTGCGCAGGCGGCTTCTAATCTTTCATGGCCGTAGGTTTTCTTCATACGCTTGAAGGCTTGCCACAGTGGATAGGTATGCTGAACATAATGCGCCTTATGGATCATCTTTTTTACCGCTTCAACCGCATAAGGGCCTACGCTTTGAGCTTCCTGCATAAAATCAGTGCCGTCATACCCACGGGTTTCTAACATGTGCTGATGATGGCTCGGCATATGTTCTTTCAGGGTCGTATTGCCGTATTGGCGATAGGAACGCTGGTGAATCGCAACGCGATTTGAGCCGTTGTAAATCTCCACGTAGTCGCTTGTATAGATCAATTTGAGCCTTTTGCCAATCAGTCCAAAGGGAACGCTATAGCTGTGACGATCCTCACCGAGAATAACATGATAGCCCTTACCTACTTTGCTCCATGTACTTTTCTTGAATTGATACTCTTGAGGGGGAAGGGGCTTCATTTGGCCAAACTCCTCTTGCGTATAACGTTGGCGACGAGAGTATTCCCTGCCTTGCAATACCTGGTCGTTGTGGATCTCTAGTTGGCGGGCAATAGCATGATTGAGCTCATTTAGGCTATAAAACGTCCTATGACGTAATGGAGCATAGATTCTTAGGTAACAAATTCGAACGGCCGATTCCACACTGGCTTTGTCACGTGGCTTGCGAACACGAGCCGTTACGACCGTAGTTCCATAATACTGCGCAAAGTATTCCATAGCATCTGTAAACTCAGGAGTGTACCGGTCAACCCGAGCGACGGCACTTTTCATATTATCGCACTTGATCAAATGCGGAACAGCTCCCAAATAGTTCATGGCTTGAACAAGCCCCTCTATTAAATCGGGCTGTTTCTGGCTACGAACGGCCACCGCATGCGTAAAATGACTGTAAGGCATCGTACTGACCAGAATTTCACAAGAAATCACCTCTGCGGTTTCCCTGTCGATATAGTGTAGCCTATCACCAGCAAAGTCGATCTGCAACTCCTCTCCCGGAAGATGGACCTGACGCATAACAGCATCCCCCAACCTTTGATGCGTGGAAAGAAAATGACAGAACCTCGTATATCGGTAACCATCCGGAAAATCCTTCAGGTACTCATTCCACAGAATGAGCTTGGTAACGCCTGTTTTCCCAAGCTCTGTCCGATAATGAGGAAGCAAGGAGGCAAGCTCTCGCATCCGCCTCTCCTCCGTTTCGCTTATGCCAACAGGAACCTTCGTCTTGATCAAATGGGATAACTCTACATCACTGTGCTCCAGTAACTGATGAAACGTCGTTCCGGTCAACAGGAACTTGTCACGGTAGTCTTTAACCGTATTGCGAGACATACCCATCAAACCCGCAATCCTTTTGATGCTGGTGCCTCGAGAAAGATGTTCTAAAATCTGCCTAATCTGGTACATGTTTTTGGGTTGATTTGCCATAACGTTGCTTTGAATTTCTACAAAGCACCGTTTTCAACCTCAATAGAACAAGTCCATAACCATCAAATGGGGGTGGTCAGTTCACAGTGAAATGGGGTGGTCAGTTCGCAGTGAAATGGGGTGGTCAGTTGGTAGTGAAACGGGGTGGTCAGTTGGTAGTGAAATACACATTCCCCCAACCACCGATTCAAATCATCCCCCTTTATCCATTTACGATTACCAATACGGATAAGGGGTAGTTTCCGATACTGAACCCACCGGT
>JALRAP010000111.1 GCA_023262505.1 Bacteroidia bacterium | reverse complement strand
ATGCCGGTCAGCTTCAATCTGAACTCAAAAGCAATTCATGGGTAGTCTCCAACCCCAAGCCTGAATTAACTTTCAATATGGATTCTGAAGGAATGTGGCAGAATATTTTGGTTGCCATGGGCAGCGATTTTGCCGAATTGGCATTTTATCCTTTGGACCCGAATCTTAATTGAATCAATAGGTAATCCGTTATCTTTGTGGGTATGGCTTTCCCCGTACTCGACATTGATGAATTTCTCGATTTTTCTGATAAGGGAGATCATGTAATTATTGATGCTAGAAGTGAATCAGAGTTCGCTCACGCACACATTCCTGGAGCAATCAATATCCCGATATTAAACGACGAAGAACGAAAGCTTGTCGGAACTGAATACAAGCAGAAGGGAAAAGATGCTGCGGTACAATTAGGCTTTCGCCTAGTTGGTCCTAGATTTCATGAGATAATCACCGATACCATTTCAAAAGCTGAAAAGAATAATTTGCTTTTGTATTGCTGGAGAGGCGGGATGCGTAGCAATATTTTAGGATGGTTGTTATCTATTAACGGCTTCAGGGTAAAGCTGCTCAGCGGTGGCTACAAGTCATTTCGAAATTTCGTTCTGGAAACAAATGCCCAACCACGTAATCTCATTGTTTTAGGTGGAGCAACAGGATCAGGTAAAACGGAAACCTTGGCTCATCTTAGTCTGCATGGACAACCTGTGATAGATTTGGAAGCAATAGCTAATCACAAAGGTTCCGCATTCGGATTACTGGGAAGAGGAAAGCAGCCATCAAATGAGCAATTCGAAAACATATTAGCTCTGAAGTTGAGGAGATATGAAAATGGTGAATGGGTTTGGGTAGAAAACGAAAGCCGAACTATTGGTAGCTGTGCACTGCCCGATGCCTTTTATAGCCAAATGCGAAATTCGCCCGTGATTGAATTAAAAGTCCCCTTGGAAGTTCGCATGCAGCGAATAACTCAGGAATATGGATCATTCTCCATTGAGGAATTGACATCTTGTAGCGAAAAGGTGAAAAAGAGAATGGGGCCTCAGCACCTGAAGATGGCACTTGAACATCTTCATAGCGGTAATTTCCATGGTTGGCTTGGTATCTTGATGGAGTATTACGACAAGCAATATTCTTACGGTAACGACCAAAGGGATTCGAATACCATATTCCCAATTGAAACGAATATGCAAGATTTCGAGCTATTGGCTCAAACAATTATAGATAGGAAAAACATGATTTTAAGACAACTCAATGGATAACCAGGAAATAAAACTAACATCGTACAGCCATGGAGCTGGTTGTGGCTGTAAAATCTCACCTGCTATTTTGAGCGAGATTCTGCAAGGCAACGAGTTCATGCCTGATCATAAAGGCTTGCTTGTTGGTAACCATAGCCGGGATGATGCAGCGGTTTGGGATCTTGGTAATGGTCAAGCTTTAATCAGTACCACTGATTTTTTCATGCCAGTAGTAGACGATCCGTTTGATTTCGGTCGGATTGCTGCCACAAATGCCATCAGTGATGTGTATGCTATGGGGGGTAATCCAGTATTGGCCATTGCCATTTTGGGATGGCCGGTTGATAAGCTTTCGCCTGCAGTTGCCTCTAAAGTTATAGCTGGTGGAAGAAAAGCATGTATGGATGCAGGAATACCATTGGCAGGTGGACATAGCATAGATTCCCCTGAGCCAATATTTGGATTGGCTGTGAATGGATTGATTCGTACGGATAGCATTAAGCGTAACGATACTGCTAAAAAGGGCGATTGGCTTTTCCTCACCAAGAGTTTAGGAATTGGTATGATTACAACCGCATCCAAGAAAAACTTGTTGGAGATATCCGATTTATCAATTGCGGTTGAAAGCATGACCAAGCTGAATATTTTGGGTGCCAAGCTAGGGGCCATCCAAGGAATTAATGCAATGACAGATGTTACAGGCTTTGGATTAGCAGGACACCTCATTGAAATGGCCGAAGGCAGCGGTCTCACAGCCATGATTGATTTTACAAAAATCCCAGTAATGCCTGCTGCATGGAAATATTTGGAACTCGGATGTGTTCCAGGCGGTTCAAACAGGAATTGGAAAAGCTATGGACATAAGATCGCCGATGTAAATGAGACTCAACGATTGATTTTGGCTGATCCACAAACTAGCGGTGGTTTATTGATCTCTGTATCGGAAAGCTCGGTTCCGGAGGTTATATCGCTGTTCCAAGAATATGGATTTGAGAAGCAATACCTTTCGCCGATTGGTAAAATGATTGAAAGCAGCGGAAAAAGCCTTACTCTAACTTAAAACTAAACAACTTTTCCGTCAGATAACCGGATTGTACGATCAGACATCGAAGCCAAATCGTTGTTGTGTGTTACAATTACAAAGGTCTGACCAAATTCTTTGCGAAGATTGAAAAACACCTTGTGTAATTCCATCGCGTTTTCTGAATCCAAATTACCGGATGGTTCGTCGGCCAATACCAAAGCAGGATTATTAATAAGGGCCCTAGCTACAGCAACGCGCTGCTGCTCGCCACCTGAAAGTTCGGATGGTTTATGGTTTGCTCTGTGTGAAATGCCTAAATAATCCAATAGGATTGCTGCACGTGCTTTCAACTCTTGGTCTTTTGTTCCAAAAATCATACCTGGGAGACATATGTTCTCGATTGCCGTAAATTCAGGCAATAGATTATGAAATTGGAATACAAAACCAATATGTCGGTTTCTGAATTGTGAAAGACCATCCCCTTTAAGGTTATGTATCGACTTTCCATCAATCTCAACAGTCCCTTTGTCGGGGCTTTCTAGGGTTCCTAAAATCTGCAACAAGGTGGTTTTACCTGCTCCTGAGGCCCCTACGATTGAGACGATTTCCGATTTGGAAATTTCAACAGTTACCCCTTTTAGGACTTGGACTGCTCCAAAAGACTTATGTATAT
>JALRAP010000110.1 GCA_023262505.1 Bacteroidia bacterium | reverse complement strand
ATCCCGGCTGGTTGTAGGCCGTTTTCCTCTAAAACCCCGTTGCTTCAGTTTTACAACGCTTTCGCAACATTTCTCAAATACATTTTATGTCATTCCAAAACCTGGGCTTGATCGAGCCCATCTTGAAAGCACTCGAAACCGAAGGCTATTCAAACCCAACCCCCATCCAGGCGCAAGCCATTCCACAAGTCTTAGAACGTCGCGATCTGCTCGGCTGCGCACAAACCGGAACCGGAAAAACCGCCGCTTTCTCGTTACCCGTATTGCAATTGTTGCACGAACGCAAAGTGCCTCACAGGCATATCCGCACACTCGTGCTCACCCCAACACGCGAACTCGCCATCCAAATCAATGACAGCCTGACTGCATATGGCAGAAATCTCCATGTTGGTCATACCGTCATTTTCGGTGGTGTATCACAAAATCCGCAAACAGATGCCCTTAGAAAGAATCCAGGTATCCTGGTAGCCACTCCTGGTCGACTCCTGGATCTCATGCAACAAGGTTATGTCGATTTGTCGCATTTGGAGATTTTCATCCTCGACGAAGCCGATCGCATGCTCGACATGGGATTCATCAACGACGTGAAAAGGGTAATCGCTAAGCTGCCACCACGCAAGCAAACGCTTTTCTTCTCCGCCACCATGCCTCCGGAAATCCAGAAGCTGGCCGATTCACTACTACACAATCCCGTGAAGGTGGAAGTGACACCGCCATCATCCACCGTTGACAAGATTGATCAATCGCTTTATTACACCAACCGCGCCGACAAGGTGAAGCTCCTGATCCATCTTTTGAAGGAGTTGCCCATCAAAAACGCATTGGTGTTCACACGTACCAAACATGGCGCTGATAAAGTGGTGCGCATGTTGCAAAAGGCAAGTATTAGTTCATCTGCCATTCATGGCAATAAGAGCCAGAACCAACGTCAGAACGCCTTGAACAACTTCAAGGAAGGTAAAATCCGTATCCTTGTTGCTACCGACATTGCAGCTCGCGGTATCGATATCGACGAACTACCGTATGTGTTCAATTGCGATTTGCCTGAGGTTCCTGAGACTTATGTGCACCGTATCGGTCGCACTGGTCGTGCAGGATTGTCTGGTAAATCGATTTCATTCTGCGATCAGGAACAACTAGATGAATGGAAGGCGATACGCAAGTTGATCGGCAAAGACATCGATATTGTACAAGACCATCCTTTTCCAATGGACACAACGGTCACTCCCGCGCCTAGACCATCTCCATCCAATCAAAGCAGACCACCAAGGAGGGATTTCAGGAGAAGATAGGATTTGACAAGTAACAAGTAACAAGTAACAAGTGACAAGTGACAAGTGACAAGTAATAGGTTACAAGTAATAGTTCTTCAATCGTCAATCGTCCGTCGTCAATCGTGAATTGTCAATCGTGAATTGTCAATCGTCCGTCGTCAATATTTTACCACTCTCACAGCTCGTCTCAAGTCTCCCTGTTCAGCTACAATCGCGTAGATGCCTGATTTGAGATGGCTCAAGTCAAGGGTTGCTATTGCGCTAGGACTTGCGGCAACTTCATGGTTTAACACCATTCGTCCATTCAAATCGAATACGGAGAGTCGGATTGATTCCGTTGGAGCGAAACCGTCTATACGGATATTGATGTTTCCGGAAGTAGGATTAGGCCACGCCATCATGGAAGCGTCTACAGCTATTTCCTGGTTGTTGCGCAACAATGAAGTTGTGGTGGTCAGCGCGATTCCTGAAGCATTGAGGTTTGCGGAGTTCAACGAGAACTGCGCGATCGCATTCAATGGAATCGTATTGCTGCCAGAATACAAGGCTGCCTTGTCGAAAGCATATACCATGTCGGTGCCGCTATCGGTTACCCAAACCCTTGATCCATCTGCCACCAAACCGAATATGTTGTTCAGAGCAACCCCCGCTGGAGTTTGCAAAGGACGAGATCTAACAATGGTGCCCGTGCTTCCGATTGGGTAGCGGTAAATCGCTTTTGTGTTGCCGTTATCCAACACGAAGAAGTTAGTACCATCATAAGCCATCGCTTCGGCGTTGATGTTCTGGTTGGCCAGACTCTTTTTCGCAAACGCATTCAAGTTTGTGCTACCAGTGAAGGACTGCGACAAGGTATATGAATAAATCGCTTTGCCTTTCTTATCCAATAGGTACAAGGTGTCATTGATTGCGTAAACACCTGTTGCTTGGTTCAGGGCCGCACCTGTGTTGCTTCGCAAGTTTCGGGATGCTACTGAAGGCGCACCGGCTTGACTGGAGCGGTAGATCCTGCCTAGTGTCACGCCAGCCGCAATGTAGCCGAAGCCGCCTCCAACGAATACGTCAGCGGCGTTGGTGTTACCATTGAGTACGGTTGTTGAAAGCGGACTGCTTGAAACGAATACAAAGGAAGAGTCATAGTAATAAGCGGTGTTGGTTGTAATGTCGCTCACTATGAATTTTGGAGCTCCTGCTGTAATGGTTACACTAATAGTGATACTGTTGGATGTGGCTGGATTTCCTACAACGCAATTCGCATTGCTGGTCATCACACATTGAACCACATCATTGTTCACCCACGAGCTGTTAGCATAAGTACTGCTGTTGGTTCCTACGTTTACTCCGTTCTTTTTCCATTGATAAACGGGAGCAGAGCCACCATTTACCGGTGTTGCAGTGAAGGTGATGCTAGTAGTGGCAGCAACAGGTCCGCTAGGATTGGCACTGATCGATACCGAAGCAGTTACACTTGGGTTGACGGTAACTGAGACGGGTGTGGCAATGGCTGTGCATCCAGCAGCGTTTGTAACAGTGACACCATAGCTGCCACTATTTGAAACGGTGATGGCTTGGGTTATCGCACCAGTGCTCCATGAATAAGAGGCACCAGCCGTTGCGGTGAGCGTAACGCTTCCACCCTGGCAGAAGGTGGTTGGTCCACTTGTAGTGATACTGGCCGTGAACACAGCAGGCTGGGTGATACTTACCGTTGCCTGTCGTGAACATGTTCCGTTGGTAACGGTAACGGTATAGTTACCTGCTACAAGGTTGCTGATGGTTTGTGTAGTGGCTCCTGTGTTCCACAAATAAGTAACCGCACCTGAAGTGCCCGCAGCAACCGCAGTGGCGGAACCGTTGTTGCCACCATTACATGAAACGTTTGTTTTGTTGAATGTGATGGTGTAATCAACCACCGTTACCACAAAGCTGCAAACCGCC
>JALRAP010000010.1 GCA_023262505.1 Bacteroidia bacterium | reverse complement strand
AGGGAGGCGCCAAGTTTTGATAGGCTCTCTACTTCCACGGAAATACTTTTTACAGGAATTAAGGTTATTGATTTGATCGAGCCTTACGCGAAAGGAGGTAAAATTGGTTTGTTTGGTGGTGCGGGTGTTGGTAAAACCGTTTTAATTCAGGAGTTGATCAACAATATTGCAAAAGGACATGGTGGTCTTTCTGTGTTTGCGGGAGTTGGAGAAAGAACAAGAGAAGGAAACGACTTATTGAGAGAAATGTTAGAGTCAGGAATTATAAAGTATGGAAAAGACTTTATGCACTCTATGGAAGAAGGAGGATGGGATTTGTCAAAAGTGGACCTTAATGAAATGAAAGAATCCAAGGCAACCTTTGTTTTCGGACAGATGAACGAGCCTCCTGGAGCACGTGCCCGCGTAGCTTTGTCAGGTCTCACCATCGCTGAATATTTCCGCGACGGAGATGAGCAGTCTGGTGGCCGCGACATCCTCTTCTTTATCGATAACATCTTCCGTTTCACCCAGGCTGGTTCTGAGGTATCCGCTCTGCTAGGTCGTATGCCTTCTGCGGTAGGTTACCAACCAACACTCGCCACTGAAATGGGTGCGATGCAAGAGCGAATCACCTCTACTAAGCGTGGATCCATCACATCTGTTCAGGCGGTATACGTTCCTGCTGATGACTTGACAGATCCAGCTCCTGCGACCACCTTCGCTCACTTGGATGCAACTACCGTATTGAGCCGTAAGATTGCAGAGTTGGGTATCTATCCCGCCGTGGATCCATTGGATTCCACTTCTAGGATTTTGACACCTGCAGTTGTAGGCGAAGAGCACTACCGCACAGCACAGCGCGTGAAAGAGATTCTTCAGCGTTACAAAGAACTTCAAGATATCATCGCCATCTTGGGTATGGATGAATTGTCTGATGAAGATAAATTGGTTGTACACCGCGCTCGTCGTGTCCAGCGTTTCTTATCGCAGCCATTCTTCGTTGCAGAGCAGTTCACTGGCCTGAAAGGCGTATTGGTGCCAATCGAAGAGACTATCAAAGGCTTCAATATGATCATGGATGGCGAAGTTGACGAGTACCCAGAAGCAGCCTTCAACTTGGTTGGAACCATTGATGATGCCATCGAAAAAGGAAAGAAACTTCTTGCTGAAGCTAACTAATCCAACAAAACTAGATAGTCATGTATTTGGAAATCATCACACCCGATAAAAAAGTCTTCTCTGGGGAGGTTGTATCAGTGGCTGTTCCAGGTTCCGGAGGTCAGTTCCAAATGCTTAACAACCACGCACCCATCATTTCCTCCTTGGTTAACGGGACTGTAAAGGTGAAAACCGCCTCGGGAAATGAACAATTTGAGGTAAAAGGTGGTGTGGTTGAAATGCTGGATAACAAAATCACTCTATTAGCCGAATCTGTCTGATTTTCTGCACATTAGATAATAAAAAGGGGCGTCTCGAAAGATTCGCCCCTTTTATTTTGACGTCTACCAAAACTTGTTGGTATTTCACCTAATTGTGCAGTGTGTTGGGATGTTAATAGGATTAAGTTTGAAGAAATCAAAAAACAATAAATATGAAGGTTACCAAGTTCATGCTTACGGCCTTTGCGGCTAGCTTCTTGTTAGTATCTTGTAGCAAGGATGATGAGACAACAAATAACACTTCCACAAACGAAATCCAACAAGAACCTACTGAAAGGCATTGTGCTTCCATGGAGGTTCTAAACAGTCAATTGGCCGCAGACCCTGGTTTGGCAGTTCGTATGGCCGAATTTGATCGTGTAGCCAATGAAGTTGCAGCAGGACAACGTCTTCTACCCGATGGCACTATAGAAATCCCTGTTGTTGTTAATGTGATTTATAAGACTGCAGCGGAGAATATTCCTTTGACTCAAATTCAGTCCCAAATTGATATCCTCAATGCTGACTACGCTGGTACAAACAGCGATTACAACAATACACCAGCCATCTTCCAAGGAGTTCGTGCAGGTAGTACAGGAATTCGTTTTGTCCTTGATCAGGTAATCAGACTGGCTAGCACAAAAACATCTTGGCGCACCAACGACGACATGAAGAAAAGCTCTAAGGGTGGAATCAACCCAACGAGTCCAACCACCAAACTCAATATTTGGGTGTGCAATTTGAGTAATAATATTTTGGGTTATGCCCAGTTCCCTGGAGGTTCTTCTTTAACAGACGGAGTTGTTATAGACAACAATTGTGTTGGTGTTTCAAGTTCTAATTATGCAGCCTACAACAAAGGCCGTACAGCTACTCACGAAGTAGGCCACTGGCTCAACCTTCGCCACATTTGGGGTGATGCCACTTGCGGAAACGATCAGGTCTCGGACACACCCGCCCACAATGCATCCAATTACGGTTGCCCAGCATACCCGCACTACTCCACCTGCAGTGGTTCTCCTGTGGAAATGACCATGAATTACATGGACTACACGGAAGACGCTTGTATGTATATGTTCACCGCAGGACAGAAGAGCCGCATGAATGCAACATTCCTTGCCGGAGGTGGACGCAACTCTTTCGCACAACCTTGATAGAAATTTGAGATGGAAACTGAAGGCCCTCGCGATTGCGGGGGCTTTTTCATTGTAGCTTTTCGTTGTTCAAATGCCGCTCGGAATCACGTGAAGTCTTCTTATCCATATTCCTCTGAAAGGCATTTTCCAAATCAACACCCGTTTGGTTGGCTAGGCAAACAAGCACAAACAACACGTCTGCCATTTCATCGGCCAAGTTTACATTTTTGTCACTTTCCTTGAATGACTGCTCTCCGTATTTCCTAGCAATAATTCGAGCTAATTCACCTACCTCCTCTGTCAAGAGCGCCATATTGGTAAGCTCATTGAAATAACGTACGCCGTATTGTTTGATCCATTGGTCGACTTGGGCTTGAGTGTTTTTGAGCGACATATTTTTATTTGTGATTTTCCGAATTCGTTCACTCCTTGATATCCATCATTATTGTAACAGGGCCATCATTGAGAAGCTCAACCTTCATATCAGCGCCAAAAACACCAGACTTGATTTCGCGACCGCTTTCGGTTGCCAAGGTTGATAAGAATAATTCATACAGGGGTATGGCTTGTTCGGGTCTTGCGGCTTGGACATATGAAGGCCGATTGCCTTTTCTAGAGTCGGCCATTAAGGTAAACTGACTGACCACCAAGTACCCTCCACCCACATCGCTGCAAGAAAGATTCATCAACCCGTTTTCATCGTTGAAAATGCGAAGCTTTGGAATTCGTGCGGACAACTTCAAAACATCAACCTCTTTGTCATCAACACCAACTCCTAAGAGAATCAGCAACCCTCGATCGATAGACGCATGCACAATTCCATCTATGGTGACCGATGCCCTACTTACACGCTGGATCAATGCTTTCATTTAGATTGATTGTTTGCGGTTATCTGATTTCAAGTATCAAATTTTTATTGCATTACTTGAATACATCTTCATTGTTCAAAATGCTGATATAGCTGGCATAACGGGTTAAGGCTATTTTCGAATCCTCCACAGCTTGTATTACAGCGCAACCCTTCTCATTTTCGTGCAGGCAGTTGTTGAACTTGCAATTCTCCGACTCTTTGAAAATCTCAGGGAAATAATGAGACACCAGGTGTTTTTCAAAATCCACAATACCAAACTCCCGGATTCCGGGAGTGTCTATGATAAAACCACCACCCGGAAGCGGATGCGCCTCTGCGAAGGTGGTAGTATGTTTCCCTTTCATATGTTGCTCTGATAGCGCGGATGTCTTCAAATCCAAACCAGGCAGCAGCTGATTCACCAAGGTGGATTTTCCAGTGCCGGAATGACCCGAAAGCAGGGTGATCTTATTTTGCAAAGTCTTCCTTAATGGCTCCAGTTTGGCATTGTCGATTGCTGAGATAATGAAGGTTTCATATCCAACATGCCGATACATTGCCGACAAGAGTTGCACATATTCCTCAACCTCCACATCGTACAAGTCACACTTGTTAAAGACAACTGCTGCAGGTATTCCGTAAGCCTGAGCTGTGGCCAAGAAACGGTCGATAAATCCTGTGGATGTACGAGGATAAACAGGTGTGGCCACCACCATTGCCAAGTCGAGATTGGCAGCCAAAATATGGGCTTGTTTGGAAAGGTTTACCGATTTGCGGATGATGTAGTTCTTGCGTTCGAGGATATCGGAAATAACACCCACATCGCCTTCGGTTTCGAACAAAACCCGATCACCAACAGCAACCGGGTTGGTGGTGTCTATTCCTTTGAGTCTGAGCTTGCCCTTTACCGAGCAGCGTAATACGTTCCCAACGGAGTCGGCCACCTGGTAAAAACTACCAGTGGACTTGAGCACGAGGCCGAGTTGTGATTTTCCTTGCATCAAATTTGGAGCCAGCAAACAATTACCCGTTAGGATCCCATCACAAATATAGTCCAATACATGAAGGGAGGAACATTCAGCATGGGCTTAACGAATAACTTGTTAAATTCGCAACATGTCGGTAAAGGTATCCCATATCACAAAAATCTATGGAGAGCAAAAGGCTCTCGACGATGTCAGTTTTGAGATCGGAGCGGGACAAGTAGTTGGTTTCTTGGGTCCCAACGGAGCTGGCAAGTCCACGATGATGAAAATCATCAGCTGCTTCATTCCACAGACTGAAGGTTCAGCCAGTGTACAGGGATTCGATACCGTTGAGCAATCCATTGAGGTCCGTAAACGAGTTGGTTACCTGCCCGAACACAACCCCTTGTACTTAGAGATGTATGTACGGGAATATTTGTCGTTTGTGGCTGGAATCCACCTCAAAGGCAACCAAGTTGCCAAGCGCGTTGACGAAATGGTTGACATTACTGGATTAGCACCGGAACAACACAAGAAGATTGGTTCGTTATCCAAAGGTTACCGACAGCGTGTTGGCCTGGCACAGGCCATGATACACGACCCCGATGTGTTGATATTGGATGAACCCACATCCGGACTTGATCCGAACCAGCTATTGGACATCAGACAGCTCATCACATCACTTGGCAAGCAGAAAACCGTCATCCTCTCAACACACATCATGCAGGAGGTTGAGGCTATCTGCGACCGTGTCATCATCATCAACAAGGGCAAAATCGTTGCCGACGATCGCACCGACCAAATCCAGCAGTTAACATCCCGCGAAAGCGCCTTGGAAGTGGAGTTCGAATCGACTGCAGATGTCAGCCGGCTTCGTCAAATACCAGGGGTAAAACGAGTGCAAGAAGCCGGCAAAAACAAATTCGTACTGTATTCAGATGCCAACAACGACTTGCGCTCCACCCTTTTCGAGTATGCTGTTGCAAACAACTTGAAAATCCTGACGCTCCAACGTTCGGAAAGCTCATTAGAGGAGATTTTCCATCAGCTTACAGGAAAAAAGGGGGGTAAATAACCCCGAAATGCAGGAGTATTCATGCATGTCAATTCTCCGTAAAGTTGCTGCTGTCAAAGTGTAACTTTTCCTACTTTTGCCCACTCAAACAAACGAAAAAACCAATCATTTATGCCTTACTTATACACCTCCGAGTCCGTTTCCGAAGGACACCCAGACAAGGTAGCTGACCAGATTTCCGATGCCCTGATTGACAATTTCCTGGCCTATGACCCTCAATCGAAGGTGGCTTGCGAAACTCTAGTAACCACCGGACAAGTAGTCTTGGCGGGAGAGGTCAAGTCCAAAGCTTATTTGGATGTGCAAGACATAGCACGGGAAGTAATAGGTCGCATCGGCTACACCAAAAGCGAATACATGTTCGAGGCCAAGTCGTGTGGTATCCTTTCAGCCATCCACGAGCAGTCGCCCGATATCAACCAAGGTGTTGAACGCAAAAAGCCTGAGGAGCAAGGTGCCGGCGACCAGGGAATGATGTTCGGTTACGCATGCCGCGAGACCGACAACTACATGCCTTTGCCTTTGGAGTTGGCTCACCTATTGCTTATGGAGTTGGCTGATATCCGTCGCGAAGGAAAAGTTATGAAGTATCTCCGTCCCGATTCAAAGAGTCAGGTGACTATCGAGTACAGCGACAACAACCAACCACAACGAATTGATACCATCGTTATTTCGACCCAGCATGATGATTTCGGTACAGAAAAGGCCATGCAAGATGTGATCCGCAAAGATGTGATCAACATCCTTGTGCCTCGCATCATGAAGAAGTTGCCAAAGCGTGTACAGGTGTTGTTCAACGACAAGATCAAATACCACGTGAACCCAACTGGTAAGTTCGTTATTGGTGGACCACACGGCGATACAGGTTTAACAGGTCGAAAGATCATTGTGGATACCTATGGTGGTCGTGGAGCGCACGGTGGTGGTGCATTCTCTGGAAAAGACCCATCAAAAGTTGACCGTTCGGCCGCATATGCCACCCGTCATATTGCCAAGCACTTGGTTGCTGCTGGTGTGTGCGACGAAGCCTTGGTGCAAGTTGCATATGCCATCGGAGTGGCGAAGCCTGTAGGATTGTATGTCAACACCTATGGAACAGCTAAGGTTAATCATACTGATGGACAAATAGCGAAAATGATCGGTGAAATGGATGCTTTTGACATGCGCCCTTATTACATCGAAAAACGCTTCAAGCTACGTTCTCCAATATATGCTGAAACGGCTTCTTACGGGCATATGGGTCGTAAATCGAAAGAAGTAACCAAGATTTTCAATAAAGGCAAAGCCAACGAGAAGAAGGTGAAAGTAAAATTGTTTCCTTGGGAGGAGCTAAACCATGTTGATGAGGTTAAAAAGGCCTTCGGCATCAGCAAAAAGAAATAAACCATTGCTCTGGAAATATTAAAAAACAAAGGCCGGCATATCACTTGACCGGCCTTTTTGATTCGAAATGGAAGAAAAGAACCACCACCCCTATTTGAAGTGGATCCTGATCGGATTCCTCGCCTTGATATGGGGCAGCTCGTTCATGCTCATGAAAAGAGGATTGGTGAATATTGCGCCCGACCAAATGGCTTCGATACGCATGTTTTCTTCGTTTCTTTTTTTGGTGCCTTTCACATTCAGCCGTATCAGAGAAGTAAAGCCTCATCAGTGGAAATACATCGCTGCCACAGGCTTTTTAGGAAATGGTATACCAGCATATCTTTTCAGTTTCGCCCAAACCAAAGTACCCAGTTTCATGGCTGGCATGCTGAACTCCTTAACGCCTGTTTTTACATTGGGATTGGGATTCATCATTTTCAAGACCAAGGTACAAGGCATGCGACTGTTCGGGGTGCTTTTGGGATTGGCTGGTGCTGTTGGATTGATTTTGCACAATGCCAACGGATCGGTGTTTCAGATTTCTTGGCAGGCAATTTTGGTAGTCCTGGCTACGGTTTGTTACGCTGGATCTGTTAATGTAATCCGACATAAACTAAACGATGCTGGCTCTTTGACCGTATCAGCGTTTGCCCTTTGTTTTGTTGGGCCTTTGGCGGGATTATATCTGTTCGGTTTTACCGATTTCGTTGACAGGATTGGAGCTGAAAACTTACAGGTCACCGATTCATTCATGAACTTCTTTACCACCCATCAGACTGGCATGTTGGAGTCGCTGGTATCAGTTCTTTTGCTCGCAATGTTTGGAACCGCCATTTCGGTTGTTGTGTTCAACCAACTGATAAAGATTGCTGGAGCATTGTTTGCGTCCTCGGTTACTTATTTGATACCGATTGTGGCGATGTTATGGGGCGTGGTAGATGGCGAGCCGTTGCAGCTGCTCCATTTACTTTTTTTGGGTGCCATATTGATGGGCGTGTACCTAATAAACAAAAGCAACTAACTGTTTTACAGGGCTTTAAAATAATACCGCTGACTTCTTCAAATAAGTTTGGCCCACCTATTGGCTTTTGTCCTTGGATTCACTAATTTTGCATCCCCCAAAAGTCTAAGGGGCAGTTAATTAAAATCGAATAACATGTACGCAATCGTATCCATCGCAGGGCAGCAAATGAAAGTAGCTGAAAACGATTCCATTATCGTTCACAGACTAGATGCCAATGAAGGCGAAAAAGTTGAGTTTGACCAGGTTTTGATGGTTGACAAAGGTGGAAACGCCAAAGTAGGCACGCCTGTAATTGGTGGAGCCAAAGTTTCTGCCACCGTTCTTTCGCACTTGAAAGGCGACAAAGTGATTGTCTTCAAAAAGAAGCGTCGCAAAGGCTACCAGAAGTCGAACGGCCATCGTCAGCAGTTCACCAAGATTCAAATCAATACCATCTCCGCTTAATTACTCATTAATATAACCATATTCCAATAACATGGCACACAAGAAAGGCGTCGGTAGTTCCAAGAACGGACGCGAATCACATAGCAAAAGACTCGGCGTGAAAATCTTCGGTGGACAATTAGCCATCGCCGGAAACATCATCGTGCGTCAGCGCGGCACCCGTCACCACGCTTCTGAAGGCGTAGGAATGGGCAAAGACCATACCTTGTTCGCTTTGCGCGATGGTATCGTAACCTTCAACAAGAAGGCTAACAACAAATCATACGTTTCTGTAACTCCTTTGGAGCAGAACTAAGAATCTTTCATCTGAACTAAGGAAGCCTCGTGTAATACACGAGGCTTCTTTTTTATCAATAAGCCTTCAACCCTCCAAAGCCACATTCATAAAACCCAAAAATGGCAGCATGGCTTTATAATTGGCAACACAATCCTTCTTGAAATTAGAGGAGATTACTTCCTTATCATCAAATGATCGCTCTACGATGAAACTAGTTTGACGCAAGTGGTCGATGGCAGGGTTTGAACGATCATAACCTTTGGGAACGGTTTTCAGTCGGCAATCACTGAGTTCACCAAAACACTTTTTGAAACTCTTATCCTTTAAAATAGCATTGAAATCATTCAAATTATAATCGATTTCCTGCCTGATGGCCTTCAATTGTGGTGCAGGTGGCATCCAACATCCTCCCGCAATAAAAGAATTACCAGGCTCAATTTGAAGGTACAAGCCAGCCTTGCCGGACTTCTTTCCACCCTCGGAAAAGGATGCTCCGAAATTGGTCTTGTAAGGGTCCTTATTGGCAGAGAAGCGCACATCGCGGTTGATACGAAAAACCAGGTCCTTTACCTCCAAACCCGACAAGCGGGCATTCAACCCGGTGTAATCTGCCAGCAAACTACCGACAAAGGTCCTAAAGTCGTCTTTAGCCAATTCATAATCGGCGCGGTGGTCTTGGAACCATTCCCGATTGTTGTTCTTTCTGAGCTTTCGAAGGAAATCAAAGGTTGATTTGGCGAGCATGATTTGCGTAGACTTGATTTTAAACGGAAACAAATTGAAACAAAAATCGGATAACCTTTCGTAAAAATCGGTTCAAAAGGCCTGTAAACATAGCTACTGAGCATGCTGTGGAAACACTAACTTTGCCTAAAAGCACCCCCGTATGTTGACGATTCATACCATTCGAGAAAACAAAGAGGAAGTCATCAAAAGGCTATCCGTAAAGAATTTTGACGCAACTGATTTTATCGGACAAGTATTGGAGTTGGATGGCAGCCGTCGTAACACCCAATCTGAATTGGACAATTTATTGGCCGCTCAAAACAATTTGGCTAAGCAAGTGGGTGATCTTTTCAAGTCTGGCAAACAGGCCGAGGCAAATGATTTAAAGAACAAAAGCACTGCACTCAAGGAGGAATCAAAACAATTGTCGGACCGGCTTTCGTTAATCGAAAAGCAGATGAACGACATACTGGTTCGTATTCCCAATATGCCATCCCAAGCTGTACCTGCAGGAAGGACACCGGAAGACAATGAGGTCACTTATTTATCTACTCAAACCTTGCCCGCATTGCCTGAATCGGCCCTCCCCCATTGGGAACTTGCTGCCAAATACGATCTGATCGATTTTGAGTTAGGTGTGAAGCTTACAGGAGCAGGATTTCCCGTTTATAAAGGCAAAGGTGCGCGACTGCAGCGAGCGCTCATCAACTTTTTCCTCGACAAAGCCACCGAAGCAGGATATGGCGAAGTTCAACCACCCATTCTGGTGAATGAGGATTCAGGATTCGGAACCGGACAACTTCCCGACAAAGAGGGACAGATGTACCATGTGGGAATTGATAATCTCTACCTCATTCCAACTGCCGAAGTACCTGTGACGAATATTTTCAGGGATGTTATTTTAAAGGCAGAGGACCTGCCTGTAAAACTGACTGCATACACACCTTGTTTCCGTAGAGAGGCGGGGTCTTATGGTAAAGATGTGCGCGGACTAAACCGACTGCACCAATTCGATAAAGTCGAAATCGTACAAGTGGCGCATCCTGACCAATCCTATGCGATACTGGAGTCGATGCGCGAATATGTGGCTTCGTTGCTGCACGATTTGGAGTTACCTTTCCGAACCTTGAAGCTTTGTGGAGGCGACATGAGTTTTGCCTCTGCCCTCACCTACGACATGGAAGTTTATTCAGCTGCACAAAAGCGCTGGCTCGAAGTTAGCTCTGTTTCCAATTTCGAAACCTTCCAATCGAACAGACTCAAATTACGCTTCCGCGAAAGCGGCGGCAAACCACAGTTGGCCCATACACTAAACGGCAGCGCTTTGGCGTTACCTCGTATCGTGGCTGCCTTGCTTGAGAACAATCAGACTGAAACAGGGATCAGGATACCGAAGGCGCTTGTTAAGTACACAGGATTCGATACAATTGACGATTGACAATTTACGATTGACAATTTACGATTGACGATTTACGATTGATGATTGAGGATTTACGATTGAGAATTAAGATTTGGAATTAAGATTTAGAATTGACTACATTTATCAAACATAAAACGCCAAAGATTCGACGCACGCTTGTTCAGTCGATAAGTGTTTTGTGTTTTGTTTTTTCAATGTTGACCTTATCATCACAAGCCACTTTTGCTCAAGGCCAGACCAATCTCGAATTAGCTAACCAGTACATGAGCACTGGAGAGTACGACAAAGCCATCGTGTATTACGAGAAGCAGTACAACTTCGATCCTTATGGCACCTACCGATCCTATTTGGATTGTTGCCTTTTGTTGAAGGATTACGAACGGGCTGAGAAAATCATCCGTAAGCACCAGAAAAAAAATCCAGCCATCGCCACCTTGTGGGTTGACTTAGGAAACGTGTTGGCCTTACAAGGACAAGAACAGGAGGCTCAAGCCACCTACGACAAAGCCATCAAGAATATTTTTCCAGATATCGGTCAAATCAACGCACTTGGAAAGGCCTTTATGGATATGCGATTGATGGGCATGGCCGAGAAAACCTATTTGGAAGGACGCAAGCTGATGGGTGAAAGCTACTCGTTCGGTTTTGAATTGGCTGAACTATACGCCCAGATGAATGAAATCGGCAAGATGGTGGAGGAATACCTCCAGCTACTCGACACCTACGAGAACTACCTACCGAGCGTACAAGCCATTTTGCAAAACAAACTATCATACGAAACAGATAGCAAACTGGCTGACATCATCCGTACATCCCTGTTGAGAAGGGTACAAAAAGCCGGACAAAAGACGGTTTACAACGAATTGCTTTATTGGCTTCTATTACAAGAGAAGGATTTCACTTCCGCGCTCACACAAGCCATCGCCCTTGATCGTCGCAATGATGAAAACGGCGGACGAATCATATCACTCGGAAAGCTATGCTACTCGAATGGCGATTATGAGACCGCTGAAGAGTGCTTCGCCTACATTATCGGAAAAGGTCCTTCCACCCCCTACTATATCAATGCCCGATTGGAGTTGATTGAGGCCCGCGACAACCGCATCACTTCTTCCGGCATTTACGACACCACATCGTTGGTGAAGTTACAGGGGGATTACGAGGCCGCCTTTGCCGAACTGGGTAAAACACCCATCACAGCGCCCTTGATGGCAGGTTACGCCAAGCTACTCGCCTTTCATCTCAACGACATTGAGAAAGCCGTAGAGGTGTTGGATGAAACCATCAATATGCCTCGTGTGCAGCCGTCGCTGGTTGCCGAATGCAAATTGGAGTTGGGCGACATCCTGATTCTACGCGGAAACGTTTGGGATGCATCATTGTATTACTCGCAAGTTGACAAAGACTACAAGAACGACGCCATCGGCCGTGAGGCCAAATACCGCAATGCTAGGTTATCTTATTACATGGGCGAATTTGAATGGGCAGCTGCACAATTGAACGTGCTCAAGGCTGCCACCTCACAACTTATTTCCAACGACGCGATGCAATTGGGGTTGCTGATCATGGACAATCTCGGAACAGACAGCATCACCGAACCACTGCAAATGTATTCCCGTGCCGACCTCTATGATTTCTGCAACCGTCGCAAGGAAGCGCTTGCCACACTCGACTCATTGCTGATATCGTGGCCAGGCCATTCATTAACCGACGAGATCTGGTTCAAGCAAGCGGTGATTTATTCCAAGAATGGCAACTACACCAAAGCTGCAGAACTTTATTCGCAAGTTTTCCAGAGCTATCCCGACGACATATTAGCAGATGACGCCATGTTCCGTTTGGCAGAAATGAAAGAGTTGCGGATGAACGACAAGGAAGGTGCCAAAGCCATCTATGAAATGATTCTGAACAAGTATCCAGGATCGCTTTTCACAGTGGAAGCACGCAAGCGTTTCAGAAAGCTTCGCGGCGACGGCTAGTTCAGCGCACTAACAACTTCTTCACCGAGGATTTCCCGTCAGCCGTGGCTTCTACAAGGTAAATCCCCGAAGCCCAGTCATCAACCGAGATTCGAACGATTCCCCGCACTGTGGTTTGTGGCATCACCAGTTGTCCTTTCACATCGAACACACGCAACTGCAAATTCGAATTACCGTTGAATTCTACCGTGAAATAATCGGTTGCAGGATTGGGCATCAAACTCCAATCAGCAGAACCCAATGCTGGTAAGCCTGTGATATTCGCAGGTAACATATCGCGTTCGAAAACCCCTTTACCATGGGTGGCTAATCTCACTTTCCTGTTGGATGGCGACACAGCGATGTCGAACACCATCGTTGCATCTATCAATCCATCATTGAATGGTTGGAAGTTCAACCCGCCGTCAATGGACACATAAGCACCAAGATCATTGCCCACGTAAACGATTTGTCCGTTCAACGGATCAAAGGTGATACTGTTGGTTGGAACATCGGGCAAACCGTTTCCGACCGGAATCCATGAGGATGTTGACGACTGGAACTGATAAAGGTGCGATGTTCCAAAACCAGATAGCGCTACCAATACATGGTTCGGATTGCTGGGATCCACAGCCACATCCTTGTAATAACGGTTCGGTAAATTGGCGGCAACATTCGTCCAAGTATTACCTCCGTTGGTAGTGCGAAAAATGCCTGGAGTGTTATTCACTACGGGAGCTGTAGTTACCCACACGTTATTATGATCCGTTGGATTGATGGTAACCGACAAGGCCGGATTTCCATCAAGTGCATTGCCGCCGTTGGTTTGCGAAAAGGATTGTCCACCGTTGGAACTTTTGTAGATAACCGTTCGTCCTGCATACAACACTTGCGGATTGGATTTACTCAATGCATAAGGTCCTGCAAAGATGGTATTTGGAAATGTACTGCTTCCGGGAATGGAAACTCCGCCGAATGTTTGCGCACGATCGGTAGAAATATCTACGTTGAGATATTGGGAAGAGCCAAAAACGATTTGATCATTCAAAGGATGGATGGATGTGGAAAGTCCATCGCCACCGATTACACGCCGCCAACCAAGGTTTCCTTCATACACGGCAGTGGCATTGTCTTGCATGCCCCCAATCGCAAACAAAGAATCTGAATTGGAACAAGAAAACTCCTGGTAGAACTGTTGTGTTTGATAGCCGCCGTTGGAAGCTTCGTAGGTATCTCCTCCATCGAATGAACGGAATATGCCGCCGTCGGTGGCCAACCAAACATGGTTGCCATTGCTGGGATGACGATACACACGGTGAATGTCGGCATGCACATAATCGGGAGGGCCCTCCGTACCGCCCACGGTGGTCATCGAGAAATCCCAATTGTACCAATAGGTTTGTTGGTTGATGTTGCTTCCACCATCTGTTGAGCGATACATGTTGATACCGGCAGTGACCAAATCATCGGAGTTGTTGGGATTCACGGAAACGTCGTGCGAATACCAACCTTGATAGGTTTGGAAATCCAATGGATTCACTTGAAGCCAATCCAACCCACCATTATCAGAGCGAAAGAGTCCCAATCCAGCCAGTTGATCGGCTATGGAGGCATACCAGATATTGTTATCTGTTGCGCAAACATCTAACAGGGCCTTTCCCGACCATGTTGGGGGCAGTCCGGACGAGAGTTTTGTAAAAGATGTCCCACCATTGGTAGAACGATAGATACCTGGATCAAGGGAGAACGAATTCCCCACAGCAGCCATTATAATGGAAGTATCTCCCGGCATGAAATGCAAATCGGTAGCCATTTTCTTATCCAGGACAAGTGACCATGTAGAGCCGGAATCGTAGGTGCGATAAATCCCTTCGGTTGTGGCGGCGAATACGGTCGCTGGGCGAAGCGGGTTGACGATGATGTCTTGCACTCCGCGCAAATCAGCATATTGCCAGTCGATACTCTTGCTCCACGTGGCGCCTGCATCTACAGACTTTAAAACCCCTATACCGTAAGTACCCCGTGTGACACGATTGGCCCATCCTGTTCCGGTATTTTGGTAATTATAAACCTCGCCAGTGCCGATATAAATCTCATTGCTGTCATTAGGATTGTAAGCGATGGCGGCTACACCCAGCACCGGGAAACCTGTGGCCATGGGTTGCCAGGCTTGAGCTCCATTGGCACCGTTATAGCTAACCCATAGTCCGCCTGAAGCAGATCCAGCCAAGATGGTATTGGAGTTTTGTGGATTGAATGCCAGGCAAAGGGTCCTTCCGCCGAAATTCTTGGGTCCTATGGCTTCCCATTGGCCAGGGAAGACCGCTGTCTTGGCTTGATTGCTGCGCAGTTGATGGAAAGCATCCGCATAAGCGCGCATATTGATTTGTTGACCGGGAAAAGAACGCTCACGATTCCAATCGGAGAGCGAATGGAACGAACCTGGAATTTTAGGGGATTTTGTTTGGCAGGCAGATGCTAAGCTCAGGCAAACGAGGCTTGCGATGAACAGACGATTCTTTTTCATGAACGAAAGATAGGAAAGGATTGGTTAAAATGAGTGCGGCGGTGGCAGTAGCAGTACCAGTGCTAGTAGCAGTAGCAGTGGCATTCGGCGGCAGAAGGTGGCGGTGGCGGTGGCGGTGGCGGAAGGCGGAAGGCGGTGACGGGAGGCGGTGGCGTTACTTGTTACTTGTTACCCTTCGACAGGCTCAGGGCGGCGCTTGTCACTTGTCACCCTTCGACGGGCTCAGGGCGGCGCTTGTCACTTGTTATTAGAAACAGGACAAGGATAAGTCGAAAGCAAATTTTATCCTACCCATTTAGTAATTTTAACAAATCAAAACCCATTTCATGATCATCTACAACGTAACCGTAAATATCGATAATGCCGTTCGCGAAGAATGGCTCCAATGGATGCAGGAGACACACATTCCCGATGTAATGGCCACCGGCATGTTCATCGAAAATAAGATACTCCGGCTCATCGGCGACGAAGACACCGGAGGAACCACCTATGCCATCCAATACACGGCCAAAACCATGGGCGACTATGAGCGTTACCGCGATGAGTTCGCGCCTGCATTGCAGAAGCATGCCATGGAATTGTTTGGCGACAAGTTCACCGCGTTCAGAACCTTGCTAGAGACCGTTTAATTGAAACCTATTGGGTTTGTTTACTCGCATATTGATGGTTTCATTATCCCTGCTGGGGATAACCGCACAGGCCCAAAGCCCGAATGAAGCACGCACCATTTACGACCGAATGATGTACGCCATGCAATCGGTTCGAACTGCGTCGTTCACCATGGAGCTGAAAGAGCGAATCTTTGGGAAATATGAGGAGGGTGTACTCCAAGTCAAGCTGCAAGCAAACCCGCTGAAAGTTTACCTGAAAAGCGTAAAACCCGATGCGGGAGCAGAAGTACTTTATGTTGATGGTGCAAACGAAAACAGAGCTTTGATAAATCCGAATGGATTTCCATTTTTCAACATCAGTTTGTCACCCGACAACCCATTGCTCCGCAAACATCATCACCACACCATCCTGCAAATGGGCTTCGCCCACGCCTACTCCATCATGAAATATTATGAAGTCACCGAGAAGGATCGCTTCTTTTCCAAAATGAAACTATCAGTGGATCCGAAAGGTGTTTACCACATATTGGAAATCGATAACGACGAATTCGGATTCATCAATTACAAAGTAGGCAAAGGAGAAGACTTGACATCCATATCGAAAAAGTTCCATGTCAACGACCAGATGGTTCTCGAATTGAACCATGGTATAACCGATTTCGATGACGTATCCGCAGGACAAGTAATTACCCTTCCCAACAGTTACGCGAAAAAAATCGTGCTGTATATCGACAAGAAAAACATGCTGCCTGTCAGGCAAACCATTTACGATCTGAAAGGACTTTACAGCGATGCTGAATTCACCAACCTGAAAGTGAATCCCACATTCTCCAATATCGATTTCAGCAGCGAAAACCCTCAATACGGATTCTGAACCATGAACGGCATACGACCGCTAAAGGCCCTGGGCCAACATTTTCTCACCAACTTGGAAACGGCGTCCGACATCGCACATGCCCTATCGGAAGAGGCCCGCAAAGGCTTGGTTCTTGAGATTGGTCCAGGTACCGGTGTGCTCACCAACGAGTTATTGGAGGCGGGGGTTGAAGACCTACACTGCGTAGAGGTTGACGACCGTTCCGTTGACTTTTTGAAGGAGCGATTCCCCTCACTTCAAAACAGGATCCACCAGGCCGACTTCCTGACTGCTGATTTGGATTTCTTGGGTGATGGTCCATTCTCGGTTATCGGCAATTTCCCTTACAACATTTCCTCCCAAATCCTGTTCCGCGTACTCGATATGTACGAACGGGTACCCGAAGTGGCAGGCATGTTCCAAAAGGAGGTGGCGCAGCGAATCGCATCCCCTCCCGGCAACCGCGATTACGGCATCTTGAGTGTGTTGTTGCAAGCCCATTATGATATCGAATACATGTTTACCGTTCCTCCCGAATACTTCAACCCGCCTCCCAAAGTAGACTCGGGTGTGATCAGGATGCAATTGCGAAAGAACCATAAACTTGAATGCGATGAAGTGTTTTTCAAAAAGGTGGTGAAGACCGCCTTCAACCAACGACGCAAGACTATGCGTAATTCGCTGAAGTCGCTACTGCCGACCGACTACTCTTCCATCCCCTACCTAGATATGCGACCGGAACAATTGCATTTTTCGGCCTTTGTAACCCTCACAAATACGCTGAAACCGGGGAGATGAACCGATGCAAAAAAGAGTTAACTTTGCTCCACATCCGAAGCTTGTTAGGTGAGGTTACTGAATGAACAAAGGCTACTGCCCGGAAATGTCGAGAGACGCCAATGGGTAGAGCAGGCATGGTCGGAATAAGGCTTTGCATAAAGTAGCTTTCCCGAAAGGGAATAAGTCATTCTGAACTAAAACTAAACGAGGGGCTTTCGATGACCGAACGGTGTGCCCATGGGCATATCGGTTCTTCGCAAGCCTCTCTCCGGGTGCCACAAAGCCATGGAGACCATCAATCAAAACACCGACATCAAAGCGCTGCTTGATTCCCGTAACCAATCGGGGTTGAAATCGCTATTGGAATCGTGGCTCCCCGCTGAGTTGGCCATCCTTTGCCAGGAACTCCCCCCCGAAGAAATGCTGGCCGTGTTCATGGCCATCGATCGTGAACGGGCCTTCCAGACTTTTGAAAACCTGGATGTGGCCGACCAACGACCCCTGGTTGACATTCTTCCAAACCGACTTTTGGCTCTTATCCTAAACGATATGTCGGCTGATAACCGAACGGCGTTGTTGGAAGAACTCGAATCGGAACAACTGAATAAACTGCTGAAGCTGCTTACCCAGAAAGAACGGGCTGTGGCTTTGTCGCTGTTAGGCTATCCGGAGAATTCCATCGGACGTTTGATGACGCCCGAGTACTTCACCATCGGCAAGGACTGGACTGTTCAAACCGTTCTCGACCACATCCGTGAAAACGGTGAAAGCAGTGAAACACTCGACATCCTGTACATCGTTGATGAGAAGGGTTTGCTGATTGACGATATTAAGATTGGCGAGATATTGCTCGCTCCCCTAGACACCAAGGTCCATGAGATCATGGACGGCAAACGCATTGCCCTTTTGGTAACGGATGACGAGGAAGTAGCCATCAACGTGTTTACCGAGAACAACCGCGTGGCATTGCCGGTAACCGATGCCAACGGAATCCTCTTAGGAATTGTGACCATCGACGACATCTTGGAACTGGCCAAGAAGGAGGACACAGAGGATATTCAAAAGCTTGGAGGTGTGGAAGCATTCGAAGAGCCGTATATGGATGTGCCCGTTTGGAAAATGATTGGCAAGCGTGCACCCTGGTTAGTGATCCTGTTTTTCGGAGAGTTACTGACCGCATCCGCGATGGCGTTTTTCGAACATGAAATTGCTCGAGCTGTGGTATTGGCATTGTTCATCCCGCTGATTGTTTCGAGCGGAGGCAACTCGGGTTCGCAAGCCGCTACTCTGATCATACGTGCCATGGCGCTTGGTGAAGTCACCACACGCGACTGGTATCGCATTATGCGCCGAGAGTTGATTTCAGGACTGTTCTTGGGATTGATGCTTGGAGCCTTGGGCTTCATGCGCATTGCGGCCTGGAGTGCATTCACCGACATATACGGACCGCATTGGCTTTCGATAGCCATCACCATTGGCGCATCATTGACTGGAGTTGTTTTATGGGGTAGTTTGATGGGCTCCATGCTTCCGCTGATGTTGAAACGTCTAGGGGCTGACCCCCCCACATCGTCTGCACCATTCATTGCAACATTGGTGGATGTGACCGGACTTGTAATTTACTTCTCGGTAGCTGCGATGCTGCTTAGTGGAACATTATTATAAACATGTCCAGAGGTAGCATATTGTTTATCGACTCCGTACATCCCAAGCTGCAGGAAGAGCTGCAACTGCGTGGCTTCACTTGCGTGGATGGGTACAGTGGCAGTAAAGTGCAATTGATGCAGGAGTGGAATAACCACACTGGTTTGGTTATTCGTAGTCGATTCAAAATCGACCATGATTTCCTGCAAGCTGCGAAAGGTTTGAAATTCATTGCGCGGGCAGGTGCTGGTATGGAGAATATCGATACCGATTCCGCCGAAAAATTCGGTGTGGTATGCTTGAATGCCCCTGAAGGAAACCGCAATGCAGTTGCCGAACAGGCACTAGGCATGCTGTTGTCCATGTGCAATCATTTAATTCGCTCCGACAGACAAGTTCGTGATGGCTTATGGCTCAGAGAGGAAAACAGAGGAACTGAAATCGATGGTAAAACAATAGGCATCATCGGATTTGGAAATACAGGGCAAGCATTCGCAAGAAAACTGCAAGGCTTCGATGCGACTATTTTGATTTATGATCCGTATGTGCTTGTTGACACGGATAAATACCCGCAAATCAAGCAGACAGGACTGGATGATTTGTTCGATTCTTGTGACATGGTTTCATTGCATGTTCCACTCACCGAAGAAACACTCCACATGGCTGATGCCGCTTTTTTCCAATCATTCAAAAAACCCATCCGGTTCATCAATACATCGCGCGGAAAGGTTGTGGATACCGCTGCTTTAGTACAAGCCATGGAGACAGGCCACGTGATTCAATGCGCACTAGATGTGATCGAATATGAAAGCGTTTCATTCGAGAACCTTGATAGCAAGCAAATGCCCGAGCCCATGCAGTACCTACTGAACAGTGATCGGGCGCTGTTGACCCCGCACATAGCCGGGTGGACTTACGAATCGCACTTGAAGATTTCCGAAGTATTGGCGGATAAGATTATCCGGCTTTTCGCTTAGCAGACGCTTTGCTGATCACAAAGTACCCAAGTATTCCAGAAAATAGCGAGGCAGAAACGATGCCCAACTTGGCGTTATCCATGAGCGCACCTCCGGGAAATGCCAGTCCAGCCACAAACAGCGACATGGTGAATCCGATTCCGGCAAGCAATCCTGCTCCCAAAACATGTTGCATGTTCATTCCATCCGGCAATGGCGACCATTTGAGTTTATAGAAAAGCAAAACGACGCCAGCAACGCCAATCAATTTTCCGACAACCAAACCCAGGAAAACTCCAAGGGTTAGCGGGTCGGTCCAACCAGATGCAAGGCCTTCATTGATTTCGAAACCGGCATTGCACAAAGCGAAAACGGGCATTACAAACAGCGAAACGAATGGGTGTAAGGCATGTTCCAATCGCTGCAATGGGGTAAGTGCATGCAATGAGGAATCACGGATATCCTCAAGGATATGCTGCTGCTCTTGCGTAACCGTTGGAAGCCCATTGGGCTTGGCTTCACGATAACGTAACATCAGGTTATCCAATTTACTCACGTATGCATCTTCTTGCAATTTCACATTTGCAGGAACTGTGAAAGCAGCCAACACAGCAGCGATTGTAGGATGCACTCCCGACATCAGGAATGCCAACCAAAGCGCTCCAAAACCCATGACTGCATAGAAAGTGGTGTTGCGAACACCGGCTTTGTTGGCTGCAAACATCACCAACAATATTACTGCAGCAGTGGCCAGGCTTGTGAAATCAATTTGGGAGGTATAAAAGAAGGCGATGACCAATACCGCGCCTATGTCATCGGCCACAGCCAATGCCGTTAAAAAAACCTTTAGAGAAAGTGGAACACGCTTGCCAAGCAATTGCAACACACCTAGTGCGAAGGCGATATCTGTAGCCATTGGAATCCCCCAACCTGAACTTCCCTCTCCTGCTCCATTGAGCATGGTATAGATAGCGGCCGGCACCAACATACCTCCGATGGCGGCAGCAACAGGCAGCATGGCCTTGCGCATGTCACTGAGTTCACCAGCTATGATTTCGCGCTTCAATTCCAGTCCGACAACGAAAAAGAAAATAGCCATGAGACCATCGTTGATCCAATGATGTAATGTTTTGGAAAACGAACCATCTCCGAAAGACATTCCGATAGGTGTTTCCAGCAAATGATGGAAGGATGATGCCAAGGGAGAGTTTGCAATCACAACTGAAACGATGGCGGCAGCCAATAGCAAAACGCCGGAAATACGCGAATCCTGCATGAGCTTCAATAATCCTTGAAAAGGTGACGTGACTGTTTTCATTGATGCAAATAAAAGCAATGGATGTATAATCAGATAATAAGAAAAAAATTATTTCAAGATTACAACAAAAAAAATGCCCCATAAAGGGGCATTTGCACATTCATAAACGATTAGATTCCTTATTCGAAATAAGTTCTAAGAAGCTTGCTACGGGAGTTGTGACGAAGACGCTTTATGCCGTTGTCTTTTATTTGGCGAACACGCTCACGGGTCATATCCAGCTTCATGCTGATTTCTTCGAGGGTATGAGCCCTGGAGTGACCGATGCCGTAGAACAACTTCAAAACATCGCTTTCCTTGGAAGGAAGCGTATTCAAAGAGCGGATAATATCCTGCTGCATGGATTCAGCGATCATCTCGGTGTCAGCCGAAGGTGAGTTCGGATTTGAAAGAACATCCAACAAATTGCTTTGATCGTCTTTGCTGTCGAATGGCGCATCTACAGATACCGCGCGACCTGAAACTCCTAGGGTGTCGGCAACTTGATCTTCGGTCATTTCAAGGATTTCAGAGAGCTCTTCGGCACTTGGTTCACGCTCGTATTTCTGCTCCAATTGAACGAATGCCTTTTTGATTTTGTTGAGCGCACCCAATTTATTGAGTGGTAAACGAACGATACGCGCTTGCTCGGCCAAGGCTTGAAGGATGGATTGACGAATCCACCATACGGCGTAAGAGATGAATTTGAATCCTTTGGTTTCATCAAACTTCTTGGCGGCTTTAATCAAACCTAGGTTTCCTTCGTTGATCAGGTCCAATAGGCTCAAACCTTGGTTTTGGTATTGCTTGGCTACGGAAACTACGAAACGCAAGTTTGCGCGAACGAGTTTGTCTAGGGCAGCGGCATCGCCTTCGCGTATGCGCTGGGCGAGGATTGGCTCCTCGGCGGGGGTAATCATTTGCTCACGACCGATTTCCTGAAGGTATTTTTCCAGGGAAGCACTGTCGCGATTGGTAATGGATGGGGTTATTTTTAGCTGTCTCATTGTCAGATTGGTTTATCTAAAGGTGTGCTCGAAAATGGGGAACAAAGTTAGTGCCAATTGGTTTCTCTGCCAAACATATTCGCTCCTAATTTTCACTCAACATCACGAATCAATTCATTTTACATAGATACGCAAAACAACGAGGGATATTGAATTGTCATGAAAAATATTATCAATTGAATCTCAATAGTATTTCAAAACAAACTTGACCGGACTGTCCACATGACTGAAACATAGAAACCGGACTAGTTGTTGTACTAAGACTAGAAATTCATTTCGAACTTGTAATTGATAGACGTATACACTACATTCGTGGCTACTAACAATCAATGCCTTATATTGATAAATCCCCATGATCAAAAACAAACTACTTATTGCATTTTTGCTGGTATCCTGTGCGACACAAACCGCTCTTGCGCAAAGCAGCAAAACCTACCGATTACCCAACGGCGTTTCTTCATCCGACATGGTGCAAGGTTCGCTGATCTTCAAACTAAAACCAGAGTTCCGCTCCAGTTCTAGGGTAAACGGGGTTGACATCCAATCGCTGAACCAGGCTCTTTCAGGAATTGGCGCAACTGACATTACCAAGGTGTTTCCTGCCAAAACGGCACCTGCCGAACAACGTAACGCCCTAGGCCAGAAGCTGGTAGATTTATCCTTGATTTACGAAGTTAAATACAACACCAACCTAAATCCTGAAAAGGCGGCTAACGCCCTGTTGCGTACCGGGTTAGTGGAATATGCTGAGCCTAAGTTTCTTCCAAGGCTATTGTTCAATCCTAACGACCCTAGCACCGGACTTCAATACCATCTTGGCAAGATCCAGGCATACACCGCTTGGGACTTGGAACAGGGTGACACCAGTGTGGTAATCGGTATCACAGATACAGGTGGTGATTTGGACCATCCAGACATGGTAGCCAACATGAAACTCAATTATAACGAGCCTGTGGATGGAATTGACAACGACAACGACGGTTATGTTGATAATTGGAGAGGATGGGATTTGGGAGAAAACGACAACAACCCAAGTGTTACAGCTGCCAGCGACCATGGCTCCCACGTTGCAGGATGTGCCGCGGCCGTTACAAACAACAATGTAGGTGTTGCAGCCCCCGGATTCAACTGCAAATACCTCCCGGTTAAAATTTCGAATGCCGCAGGCTCGCTCACCAAGGCTTACGAAGGAATTACTTATGCCGCCGACGCGGGATGCCAAATCATAAACTGCTCATGGGGTGGTCCAGGCGGAGGTTCATTCGGACAAGATGTTATCGACTACGCCACCATCAACATGAACTCATTGGTAGTTGCCGCAGCAGGTAACGACAACAATGAAAACACCTTCTACCCTGCCTCCTACCGTTATGTACTATCTGTTGCCTCCACCGGAAACAATGATGGAAAATCATCTTTCTCAAACTATGGAGCTTTTGTGGATGTGTGTGCCCCAGGGTCTAATATTTATGCTGCACAATCCAACAATGCATACCAGGTTCAAAGTGGTACTTCCATGGCCTCTCCTGTAGCAGCCGGTGCAGCAGCAATTGTGAAATCACATTTCCCAACCTATACAGCTCTTCAAGTTGGAGAAAGACTACGTGTGACCTGCGACAACATCTATGGCGCCACAGGAAACAACGCCTATTTGAACAAACTTGGCAAAGGAAGGATCAACATGTACCGATCGCTGACAATAAACAGTCCTTCCGTTAGGATGCTAGACATTGCATCCACCGACAATAACGATAACGCATTTGTTGTTGGCGACACCCTGCGAATCACAGGAGACATCACCAACTATTTGGACCCAACCACCAACTTGGTAGTTACGGTATCGACCACCTCCACATGGGTTACGATTATCGACAACAGCACCACGGTAGGAGCCCTTGGCACATTGGCCACAGTAAATAACAGCGCCGACCCGTTTCTTGTTCGAATCAATCCGAACACTCCACTGAACACCAAGGTCACTTTCAAATTCACCATGACAGATGGCACGTATACCGATGTTCAGCTGTACGATGTCACATTGAATGTTGATTACATTAATGTCACCATCAACCAGGTTTCCACCACCATTACCAGCAAGGGGCGCCTATGCTACAATGGCACAGGCCAAACAGAAGGCTTGGGATTCGCATACAATGGGGAAAACCTGGTTTATGAAGCTGGACTGATGATTGGCAAATCCGCCTCAGCCGTTTCAGACAATGTTCGGAATGACACTGGAACCGACGAGGATTACCAATCAACACAAGTGGTTCAGAAGCTCTTGCCTTCAGTTCAATCTGAATTCGACCTGTTCGGAAAATTCAATGACTCCCCATCTGCCTCGCCATTACCTGTATTGGTATCGCATAAGGCATTTGCTTGGAGTACTCCTGGAGATGACAAATATGTTATTGTAGAATACACTATCAAAAACACGTCCACCTCATCCCTGAGCAACATTTATGCAGGGGTATTCGCAGATTGGGATATCCAAGACTATAGCTTGAACAAGGCTGATGAAAATACTGCCTTGAAAATGGGCTATGTTTACAATACCACAGCCACTGGTCTTTGGGCGGGAACTAAGGTGCTGACAGCAACACCTTTCAAGCATTATGCGGTAGATAACATTGCAGGCGGCGGTGGAGCCAACCTTTCGGATGGCTATAGTACCTCTGAAAAATACACTACCCTTTCCACAAATCGACCCACAGCCGGAGGAACCGGTACAGGCAATGATGTTATTGATGTGGTGAGCACTGGTCCTTTCACCATACCCGCAGGGGATTCAGTACGTGTAGCTTTCGCACTTATTGCAGGAGACGACTTAAACGATTTGAACACTAGCGCTGGAAACGCCCAAATAAAATACGATGGTCTGTTTTCCGGAATTGCTCCGATAAGTTCATCCAATGGCCAAATTTTGTTATCACCAAACCCAGTACGTGACCTGCTTCAATTCAATCTCGGCACTGAAAAGCGAATCGAATCCATCCGCATTCTCGATGTAACAGGACGTGAGGTGTTATTCAATGATGTCATTAATGGCAGTATTGACGTATCATCACTGCCTGCCGGAACCTATTTCCTTCAGGCAAATGTTGAAGGATCATTATCTACCTCCAAGTTCATCAAAGAATAACCAAATCACCTAGATTTCAACCGAGCCCGTCGAGCATTCGACGGGCTTTTTTGTGGATTCGATTCAGCCTAACCCAACTTAGTTGTTACCTTTGTGGCATAATTTTCAACTCTAAAAATGGGACTTAAAGGAATCATCGCCGTTAGTGGCATGCCAGGCTTATACAAGGTGTTGGCACAAAACAAATCCGGATTCATCGTAGAATCATTAGCGGACAAGAAGCGTCAACCGGTATCTGCCACACAGCGCATAAGTATGCTCGACGACATTACCGTTTACATGCAGGAAGACGACATCACACTGAAGGACGTTTTCTTGAAGATGATGTCATTCGCCGAAAAAGGAACACTACCTGACCCAAAAGGCGACGAGAAAAAGCTTCGAAGTGTTTTTGGAGAAATCGTTCCTGGTTTCGATTCAGAGCGTGTTTACACATCCGACATCCGTAAAATGTTTGCATGGTACCACTTGGTAAAAGACACGGTTGCCCTGCCCGATGAAGGTGAAGCCAACGAAAACGCTTCAACTGAAAACCAAGAGGCCACACCATCCTGAATCAGCAGGACATGACTCAAACGATTTACGCACTTTCCATTCCGGAAAAACCACAGAGGCATTATCTGCCCGCTGTAATACAGGTTTTCCAATGGAAGGATATCGAGCCTTACTTCATCGAGCTAAACAATCGTCCGCTGCAGTCTGCTGCAGAACTACGCCAGTGGCTGCTCAACAGATCCGAATTGGAGTCGTTCTTGCAGGAAGACGTGGCTTGGAGATATATTCGAATGAGTTGCGATACAGCATCTCTTTCCTTCAAGGAGGCTTTCGAATTTTTCGTTACCGAAATCGAACCGAATGTTGCACCTTACACTGATAAGCTGAACCGTAAGCTATTGGATTGCGAACATGTAAGTGCATTGAACGATGCGCGCATGGAGATAATGCTACGAGGTATTCGCAAGCAAGTGGATATTTTCAGAGAAGAGAATATTCCACTTTTCACGGAAATGCAGAAAAAAGAGCAGGAGTTTTCCGCTATCTCAGGCGCCATGACGGTTATTGTGGATGGTCAAGAGTTGACACTGCAACAAGCATCAAATCTGCTCAAAAGCCAGGACCCGGAGGTCCGGAAAAATGTGTTCGAGAAAATTGCTGCACGCAGATTGCAAGACAAAGAACCACTAGATAAGCTTTTCGACGAGCTGATTGGGTTGCGACATCAGATTGCATGCAACGCCGGCTTCGATAACTACCGCGACTACATGTTTGCCGCTATGGGCAGGTTCGACTACAGCGTAGACGACTGCGAACGATTTCACAATGCCATCGCACAAGAGGTTGTTCCATTGTTGAATGAATTACACCGCAAGCGTAAGCAAGAACTAAAAACCGATTGTTTGCATCCCTGGGATACCTCTGTTTCCACTTCCGGCAGATCGGCACCGGTTCCCTTCCGGGGAGGTGATGACATGATGGAAAAAACCATTGCGTGTTTCAAAAAGATTCACCCCGTTGCAGCACAAAGCATGCAATTGTTGCGCGACTTGAAACAAGTGGATCTAGACTCAAGAAAAGGCAAGGCGCCCGGCGGCTACAATTACCCCTTGTATGAAACCGGCGTTCCATTCATATTCATGAATTCCGCTGATTCAGTGATTGATCTTACCACCATGGTTCATGAAGGCGGGCATGCCATCCACTCTGTGCTTACGCGCGACCTCGACTACGTCCCGTTCCGCAACATACCTTCCGAAATCGCCGAGTTAGCTTCCATGTCTATGGAGTTGGTTTCAATGGAACATTGGGACAGCTTTTTCAGCGACCCGAAAGATCTTACCGAAGCGCGAAAGGAGCAACTAGAACAAATTATCGTCGCATTGCCGTGGATTGCCGCCATCGATCAGTTCCAACATTGGATTTACACCCATCCAGGTCATCATGCAACCGAACGTCGTGAAGAATGGCATCGTATCAACAAACGCTTTTCATCATCAGTAGTTGACTATACCGGTTTTGTGGAAGCGTTCGATAATCAATGGCAGAAGCAGATTCACTTATTCCAATATCCGTTCTACTATATTGAATATGGTATTGCTCAGCTAGGCGCATTGGCTGTTTGGCGCAATTATGTAACTTCTCCTGAAAAATCAGTGGCCCAATACCTCAATGCTTTGAAATTGGGATACTCAACCGACATGGTCACCGTTTATGAAACCGCCGGAGTCAAGTTTGATTTTTCACAACCCTATGTGCGCGAACTAGCTTCCTTTTTGATGTCGAGACTCGACAAATTAGGCTGAACTGCAACATTTTCCTTAGATTTCAAGTTAAAGTGCGAGGAAAAAACCGGGACTTCACATGCCCGATTCAATCCTTGTACATATAATTGAATTTCAAATATTTAAATAAAATTAGTAGACTCAACCCTTCCCGACTTGAGCGGTAAAATCAACACAAATGGTGCCTTTGAACAGGCCAAAGGAGACGGACTTGCCTACAATCGAGGCATTTTGTCTGTTGCCGGAGCGGGATACCTCTGGTTGTGCGGCTATATATTTTTGACACAGCCTACTATTAATCCGGTTCTGCTTTCGGCAGCCGCATCAGTTGGCATGACCGCCTTGTTGATGATGGCAATTTCACATGCGAGTAAATTCTTCCAAGAATATCTCGACCATCTTACATCCGTATTCTTCATCCTGAATACCTTGTTTGCCGTGTTTTTCATGTGGGAGTTTACAGCCAAAGACCCGGCTCTTCTATTTATCGTAGTATTCACGGTGGTTTCCACTTTCCAATTGACGGCGTTGCGGTATATCCTTGCGCATAATGTTTTGCTATTCCTCTCACTAATTGTGATCCATCAAACAGGTAAGACGAATGGCATTTCTGTTCCTCCTTCATTGTTTTTCGGATCGCTCATCATCTCATCCTCGGCTACTGGAATCGTGCAGTACATGCGCATGAGTCGCAAGAAAAAGGATGACGATCAACGGTTGATCGCAGCAGGATTGATAGGAACAACAGATGACTCGTGGATGTTGGTATCCATGCCAGGATGTGTGATCAAATATGCAGGTCGAAGGGCTGTGAAGCAATTCGGTTTAGACAAACAAGGCACGAATACTGTCAATGGCTTGCTCGAAATATTGGAAGGAGTTACCGAATCCGATATCGTGCAGTTGGCTTCAACCAATGGTCAAAGCAACAATACGGTTTCGTGCCGCAAAAGCACTGGTGAAAAGTTCCGATCCGTCATAGAGTGTGTGGACTTGGGTACTGAATACAAGTTTGTTTTCTGCAGATTCTCAAGCGAAAACATGGCGGAGGATTTGGAAGGCAAAACGCTTCAAACCGCGATGCGCTACCGTTATTATTTAAATCTGACTGATGAAGGAATAATCCTATGCGACCAAGATGGAAGGATTGGATTAATCAACCGAAAAGCGCAGGACATTCTTGGCTTGGAACCCAACGAAAATCACACTTCAAGACATCTGAGGGAAGTTGTACCATCCACCATGTGGATGAAAGCCTCCGAATATATCAACAGCGGATTAAGCTTTGAAAAAAATTATACGATTGAAGATCCGCTATTCGGTTCCATCCATATGCGCTTGGAGCATATACTAGATCTTTTTGATGCATCCGGTCAGACTTTCATCCGATTGACCAAACATGAGCAACAAAACAACAGCAGCATATCCATAGTAACTGAAAACCCGGAAAGCCACTCGGTTTCGGTGGTATCCATTGACTTGCAAGGAACCATCTTACGAGCAAACGAAGGGTTTTGCAAAACAACGGGTTACACTACTGATGAACTAGCCGCATTGGGATTGGGTCGGATCATACATCCTACGGATGCAGAAGCGTTTGAAAAGACGTTACTCTCTCCCAGTTCGATGGAAGAGGAGCATGAATTTCGAATAATCAGCAAAAGCGGAAAAACCCGCCACCTGAGAATGGAATTCAGAGCACTTGCTGATGAGAACACTAAGGGAGTTTCCATCACGGTAGTGGATGTTACCGGTTACATCCATTCAAATGATGCCCTGGCACAAGCTGTATCCAATGTGAATGCCGTAGTGGAGAACTCGGATGACACCATATTCTCCATCGACTTCAACTACCGTTTCACTGTGATGAATTCGACATGCGAACAGGAATACCTGCGACGTACCGGCCATCTACCCGTAACGGGAGATGATTTGAGGTGGTACTTGAATGAGCAACAATCAGAGACTTGGATACGCATGGTCAAGCAAGCCCTTGCGGGGATGAAAGTTCGCTTTGAAGAGGTATTCACCTACATCGACAACGACATACACCATTTCGAAATCTCCTTGAATCCGATTCAATCGCAAGGTACGTCGGTGTCGGGTGTGTCTGTTCACATGCGCAATATCACCGAGCGGGTGATGAATGAACAACGTATCGTGGAAGCAAAGGATGCAGCAGAAAGAGCCACCAAGGAGAAGTCGGAGTTCCTTTCCACCATGAGTCATGAAATCCGAACGCCGTTGAATGGCTTGTTGGGCATGACCGAACTGCTGCTCACCACCAACCTTTCCGGAAAGCAAAAGGAATTCGCCGACTCAATAAGACTTAGTGGCGAAGCGCTATTATCGGTTATAAGCGATATCCTCGACCACTCGCGTATCGAATCGGGCAAGATGGAATTCGAGGAGAAACCCTTCGAATTACGATCATGCATACTTGACACTTTCAATATCGTATCATTGAAAGCCAAGGAGCAGGGCGACAAGCTTACATACAAGATTGATGACTTCCTGCCGGCATATTTCAATGGCGACAAGGCCCGTATTCGTCAAATTCTGGTGAACCTCGTTGGAAATGCAGTGAAGTTCACCAAAGACGGACAGATTGCAGTTCATGTGACTGGACACAAAACCGAGCAGGACGATTGGGAATTGCAATTTGATGTCACCGATACGGGCATCGGTATGACCGCGGATCAGACTCAGAAAATATTCGAATCATTCACCCAGGCTGAGGCCTCAACCTACGGAAAATACGGTGGCAGTGGATTGGGACTATCAATCAGTTCCAGGTTGGCAGCACGTATGAAAGGAAAGATTTGGGTGGAGAGCGAGCCGGGTAAAGGATCGGTGTTTTCATTCACCATCCGACTCAAACCCGTGTTGGAACACCAACGTGAGTTTCAAGAAGAGGAAACGGTTACTCAAACAGCGCAACCCGTACCACAGAAAGAAAGTAAGGCCGCAGGCATGTTGGATAACTTGTCTTCCGATTATCCAATGCGTATCATGGTTGCAGAGGACAATACAGTAAACCAGACTTTGGCACGCATCATTTTCCAGCGATTGGGTTATGAGCCAGATATGGCGGAGAACGGACAAGCAGCGGTGGAGTTGGCAGTGCTTCGTAACTACGACATCATCTTCATGGATGTACAGATGCCCATCATGGATGGAATTGAAGCAACTAAAGCTATTACCTCATCTTTGCCTATAGGAAAGCAACCTCCCGTGATTGTTGCCATGACAGCATACGCAATGGATGGCGACCGTGACAAGTGCAAAGAAGCAGGCATGATCGATTACCTGTCGAAGCCAGTAACCATAGACGATATCCGACGACTGTTGATCAAATACGGAGAGCAGTTCAATCGTCAACGCTCTACAATAGCTCCAAAACCGGAAGACTCGCCTAATAAAGCGGAGGCATTATTGTTTGATGACACGGAGCTGATTGACATGGCAGCTATTGAGCGATTGAAACAATTGAGTGATCCTCAAAACCAATTCATGGCCAAACTGGTCATGTTGTTCATGGAGCAAGCCGATGGATCTATTGAAGAAATAAAAAAGCATTTCGAAAATGGCAATGCCGTACTTACTTCCAAGGCCGCGCACAAGCTTAAAGGTTCTGCCATGAATGTTGGTGCGGCAAGACTATCTAAGTTATGCGCGTCCATAGAGCGCAGTGCCATCAATAATGAACTCGATGTGGCCGCCCAATGGGTTGAGTCGCTTGAAGATTGCAACGAAGCATCCAAATCAGCACTTGCCGCCGTGGCAGGCATTAAATGATATTGACTTCGGGCTCTATCTCGACCCCGAACTTTGCACGAACGCTTGCCCGTATTTCATCCGACAAATGCACCACTTCTTCACCTGTAGCACCGCCGTAATTGACAAGCACCAATGCCTGGTCTTTGTGCGAACCTGTCTTACCAACTACTTTGCCTTTCCAACCACACTGTTCGATGAGCCAACCGGCAGCCAGCTTGAAAGTGCTGGCACCGAAAGGATAGGAAACCATGTTCGGGAATTCCTTCTTCAATGCTTCGTGTATGTTTCCCGGAACTTCAGGGTTTTTGAAAAAGCTTCCCGCATTGCCTAGAATTGCCGGATCGGGCAATTTGCTCCTACGGATATTACAAACCGCATCGCTCACGTTTCTGATATCGGGATTGGATATACCCATTCTCTGAAGCTCCTGCGTAATGGCTCCGTATGAAACATTCAACCGGTGCTTGCGCGAAAGTTTTAGCGTGATGGAGGTGATAACCATCTTGCCTTTCATAGATCGTTTGAAAACACTGTCGCGGTAACCGAAAGCACATTGTTCGGCAAAGATTTCCGACTTGCTTCCATCCTTTATCTGAATACACTTGAGTGAATGAAAAACATCTTTCAATTCGACACCATAAGCTCCGATGTTTTGAATGGGAGCTGCACCGCAAGTACCTGGTATCAACGAAAGGTTTTCAATGCCGCCCAGGTTGTGTTCAATACACCAATCAACCAAGGCATGCCATACCACACCGGCGCCAGCTTTCACTAAAACATCATCGCCACCATCATCAACAATGGAGATACCACCAATTTCGTCCTTCAATACCACTCCTGGATAATCGCGTGTGAATAGTATGTTACTGCCTCCACCGAGGATGAGTATCGGGTCTGTATTGTTTTGCAAAGCCTCCAACTGTTGTTGTAGCTGGGTTTCGTTTACAAAAACCGCAAAACGTGCCGCATGCACATCCATCCCGAAGGTGTTCATCGGTTTCAATGAAATCGCGGATTTGAATTCGGCAGCCATCTACAACAAAGGTAACTAAGCAACTACAACAGCCAAATGTGGCCGGTTGCGAATATCAACAACAAAAAGTTAATGATTAAATCAGGGTGGTGATGAGCGCTGGAACCAATCCCAACACCACTACAAGCACCAGAACCAACCCTAATACCAGGGATTGACCGGGGTTAAATTCCAATTGCACCGCCTCACGACCTGCAGGCTGGAACATGGCAACTACCACTTTCAGGTAATAGAAGACGCTGATGGCGGAACTTAGAACGGCCACTACGGCTAGCCAAACGAAACCATCTTTCAATGCTCCGGCGAAAATAGCATACTTACCGAAGAATCCTGCCAATGGCGGAATACCAGCGATGGAGAACATGAGCACCGTAATTACCAAAGCAGGGAAACGATTTACCTTGGAGAAACCATGGAGTGAGGAAATTTCTTCGTTGCCCGCGTTGGTCATGTTAGACACCAAGGTGAAAATACCAATGGAGGCGATTGAATATGCCGCAGCATATAAAACCAACGCGGTATCGGAATATTCATTCAACGAAACCACTGCCATCAACATGTAACCAGCATTGGCTACACCGGACCAAGCAAGTAATCTCTTCAATGATGTTTGACGAAGCGCCATGATACTACCAACGAGCATGCTGAGTGCCGACATGATGGCCAAAACAGGAGACCACCAAGTGGAGACTTCAGAGAAACAAGTAGAGAACAAACGAAGGAAGGCAGCAAAAGCAGCGGTTTTCACAACGGTTGACATGAAGGCAGTGAAAGGAGTTGGAGAGCCCTCATAAACATCGGGAGCCCAGAAGTGGAAAGGCGCAGCGGCGACTTTGAATGCAAGTCCTGCAGCAATCATCAGCACACCTCCATAAAATATGGCCGACATGTCGGTATTGTTCTCGGATACGAATTCAGAAATTTCACGCAGGTTAAAAGAACCTGTGGCACCATAGACCAATGCGATTCCAAATAACAAAAATCCAGAGGCGAAGGCTCCCATTAGGAAGTATTTGAATCCTGCTTCGTTGGAACGAGGCTCCGATTTGTTGGAAGCAGCCAATACGTACATGGAAATGGAGAGGATTTCAACGCCAAGGAATAGCATGATGAGGTCAGAGAATCCGGCCATCACCATTGCACCACCTAATGCAAATGAGATGATTGCTGTGAAGTCAGCCTGACGAGGATTGCCATTTAAAAAGTTCTCGTTCATCATGAACCAAAGCAAGGTGGTTACTACCATGATGCCGGTAAAGACAACTGCATAGTTGTCCATATACAACATGTCGTTGAAGTAACGTACTCCATGGGACCACTCCATCCCCGTAAGGGCCAGTGCCACCAACATCACAAACAGCGAAATTGGATACAGGAACCTCCGGAAATTCAAAATCTCCGAAAGCATGGCCAGTACGCCAACCGCCGTTATGGCTATAAGGATGTTCATGGTTCGTTTCCTATTCTTTAAAACGGTTTGTTCAGGATGGTTTGCAAGGAAGGTCCTGCAATGTCCATCAAGTATTTAGGATAGATTCCGCCGATGACCACTAGCGCGCCAATGATCAAAAGCAATGTTTTCTCTGATACTGTGAGCGGCGTGAATGTAGCCGACAAGGCTGATGTTTCTCCCAAAGTTGTTTTGCGGTAAGCGTTGAGCATATAAACCGCTCCCAATATCACCGAAAGCCCTGCAATGGCTGCAGTCCAAGCGCCGTAGTTGTATATGCCTGATAGCATCAGAAACTCCCCTACGAAGCCGTTGGTGAGTGGAAGCGCCACATTACCCAGCATAATCACCATGAATCCGATGGCAAAAGGTCTCGACACATGAGCCAAACCTCCCATCTCACCTATTTCGCGGTCAGCGAAACGGCGTTGAAGGATTTCAGCAACAAAGAAGAGTCCGATTGCATTCACTCCGTGGCTTATCATTTGATAGGTTGCACCTTCAACGGCAGTGGCATCTGCCGTAAGGATGGCCGCAGCTATCAGTCCTACGTGCGACATGGAAGAATAAGCGGCCATACGCTTGAAGTCCGTTTGGGCCATGGCCATCAGCGCAGCGTATACAACGCCAACAACTGCCAGGCCAACAGCCAACCACGACCATGATTCAACAGCAGCAGGAACAATGGGTAACACCCAACGGATCAATCCGAACAAACCCATCTTGAGCATGATACCGGATAATAGCATGGTACCTATAGTGGGTGCAGAAACGTATGTATCGGGCTGCCAAGTATGGAACGGGAAAATCGGGATCTTGATGGCGAAGGCGATGAAGAATGCCCAGAAAACCCACGACTGCTGCGAGTCGGTAAGGCTTAATTGCATCAGTGAGTTTATATCGAATGAATGCGTGCCAGGTGTTTGCAACCAGAGCCAGATCACACCCAACAGCATCAACAAACTTCCAGACAAAGTGTAGATGAAAAATTTCAGCGTGATGCGAATGCGTTCCTTGCCACCCCATAACAAGCAAATGAACCATATTGGAATCAAAGCAAGTTCCCAAAACACATAGAACAGGAAACCGTCCAGCGACACAAACACGCCGTATAAGGCAGCTTGCATGAAGAAGACCAACGACAATAAGTTCTTGTAATCGGGAATCTCGCGATCAGCTGAAGAATAAATGATCAGTGGAATCAATAAGGCCGTCAAGAAGACCATCACCATCGACAATCCATCAACACCTACATAAAACGAGATGCCTAGATCCTTCACCCAGGATTGATCCAACACCATTTGATAACCTGTGGAGGGATCCAAGGATACCAACTTCACCAGAACATCCGCTAAGGAAACCAACGCTACCGCCATACCGGCCCAAAAGGCCTTACGGCTGTCGGGCATTAGCCTTACCAGCAGCAAACCTACGAGGGGAACTATGAACAGTGAAAGTATCTGCATGGTCGATTAGAGGAACATTTGGATGAAAAATACAACGATAAACGATATCACCATGGCGATCATGTAAAACCCGATAGCCCCTGATTGAAGATACCTCAAAGCAGCTGAGAGGGATGTGGCAACCGTGCCGAAACCGTTGACAATTCCATCGATGAAGCCCTGCTCAATCCAACGATAACCGAGACTGGAAACCATACGTAGTGGTCGCACAATGATTGCATCGTAAAACTCATCCACAAAAAACTTATTATGAAGCACCCATTGGAAACCGCTCAACTCTTGAGGTGCAGCGGGAACATGCTTCTGTACAGCATACTTGCGGTGGGAAAACCAAATCACGATCGCCAAAATTGAGACAGAAGACACTAGCAGTATGTATTCAAAAGTATGAGTAACATGCAGCGACGTATAAGATTCGGCCATGGCCGTAACAGGTTTCAAGAACCTGGACAACAAGTGGGGTGCGTGCATGATTTCAGGCATACCGATGAAACCTCCAATGGTGCTTAGTATTGCCAACACAATCAAAGGCGTGGTCATTGATGCAGGCGACTCATGCAAGTGTTCTTGTTGATGCTGGCTGCCTCTGAATTCGCCATGGAAAGTAAGGAAGTACAGGCGGAACATGTAGATGGCTGTGAGGAGCGCACAGAAGCATACCAATGCGAATATCCAACCGTTGGTTGCGAAGGCGGAAGCCATGATCTCATCTTTGGAGAAGAATCCTGCAAATGGCGGGATGCCGGTTATAGCAAGGGTTCCAATCAAGAAAGTAAGATGAGTGATTGGCAAAGCTTTTTTCAAACCACCCATTTTCCTCATATCCTGTTCTCCGCCCATGGCGTGTATCACACTACCGGAGCAAAGGAATAACAGTGCTTTGAAGAAGGCGTGGGTAACCACATGGAACAATGCCGTTTTGTATGCACCTAATCCCAATGCTACAAACATCAAACCGAGCTGACTGACGGTTGAGTAAGCCAACACCTTCTTGATATCCGTTTGTTTTAGACCGACGAAAGCGGCAAGCAGAGCGGTGAGAATACCAACGATGAGAACTATTTCCGAAGCGAAAGGCGCCAACACATAAATCACGTTTGAACGAACAACCATGTAAATGCCGGCCGTTACCATGGTGGCAGCGTGTATCAATGCAGATACAGGAGTTGGTCCAGCCATGGCATCAGGCAACCATGTGTATAGCGGCAGCTGGGCGCTCTTTCCCATGGCACCTACAAACAACAATAATGCGATTGCCGTTAAAACGGGAGTGCCAACAGACATGGTTGAGGCACCACTGATAACCTTGTCGTAAGAAAGCGAACCGAATGTTTGCAACATCAGGAACATACCCAAAAGGAATCCAAGGTCGCCGATGCGATTCATGATGAAAGCCTTGGAAGCCGCAGCGTTGTAATCGTTGTTTTTGAACCAGAATCCAATCAGCAAATAGGAGCACAATCCAACGCCTTCCCAACCCACGAACATCATCAAGTAGCCAGAGCCAAGAACCAGGATGAGCATGAAGAACACAAACAGGTTCAAGTATGCGAAATAACGGGCATAGTCGGGCTCCTCGTGCATATACCCCATCGAATACACATGGATGAGGAAACCTACGCCTGTAATAACTAGCAACATGATCACCGATAAGCGATCCACCATGAATCCGAAGTCCACCTCCATGGTGGAAGTCGCCATCCAAGTGAACAGCTTTTGCTGGATGACCAAGTTTGGATCTGAAAGCAATTGCAAGAAAAGAACAACGGAAAGGATGAAACCTCCCAGAACAGTGATAGAGGCCACCAATCCCGACATGCCGCGGGGTACGGACTTATTGCCGATCCCGTTGATTAGGAATCCCAAAAGGGGCAATGCAGGTATGAGCCAAATGAATTGTTCCAAATTGATTATCCTTTCAGTTTATCGAGGAAGTTGATATCGGTATTGCCGATGTTACGGTATATCATTACTAGGATAGCAAGGCCAACGGCTACTTCAGCAGCAGCCACCGCCATAATGAAGAACACCATGACTTGTCCGCCTGGATCAGAATGCATAGTTGAGAACGCCACCAACAACAGATTCACCGCATTCAGCATAAGCTCGATACACATGAACACGATTATGGCATTGCGACGGAACAACACACCCATCACACCTACGCTAAATAGGAATGATGCCAGAATTAAGTAGTTGTTGATATGGATGGTGTCCAGAATTGAGCCCGTCATGATTGCGCTCCTCCCTCCTTTTTACCTAACATGGTAGCGCCTATCATGGCTGTAAGAAACAACAAAGCAGAAACTTCGAATGGTAACAGGTATTTTTCATAAAGCACCATACCTAACACTTCGACCATGCCGATCTGGCTGTCGAATGCAGGGTTGATTGCCAAACCATCGGCACTTTTAAAGACGCTCACCAACACCATGAGCAATAAGCCTCCGGATACAACAGCGGCCGTTTTTGCGATATTGGATTTATGCGGCTCTGACTCTTTATTCAGGTTAAGCATCATGATTACATACAGAAACAAAACCATAATGGCGCCGGAATAAACAATTACGTGAACGGCAGCCAGGAACTGAGCGTTTAGCAAAATGTAATGGCCCGCAATGGTGAAAAAGCAGAATATCATATACAAAACACTGTAAACGGGCTTCCTAGAGAACACCACCATCATGGCGCTGAAGGCGGTGAGCAAGGAAAGTATGTAAAACAGGTATTGTGACATATAATCCTAAGAAGCGGCGAATTTAATTATTCAATTGAAGCGTTTTGCAATTTTCATTGATGGCGATGTGCCTTTAGGCGTCCGGCGATATCTACCCTCTTGTCTGGATCCGTAGATTCCACCAGTTGGTCTTTGCCATATATAAATCCATTGCGTTGATAATCTGAGCTTACGATACGATCGGTAAGGAAGATAGCCTCTTTGGGGCAAGCCTCTTCGCAAAGGCCGCAAAATATACAGCGTAGCATGTTGATCTCGTACACCGACGCGTATTTCTCCTCGCGATACAAATGCTCCTCCCCTTTCTTACGCTCGGAGGCGGTCATGGAGATAGCTTCGGCAGGACATGCTACGGCACACAATCCACAAGCCGTACAGTTCTCTCGTCCTTGTTCATCGCGCTTCAACACATGTTGGCCGCGGTAAACTGGAGAGAAATCGCGCTGCACTTCGGGATAACTGATCGTGGCTTTCTTTTTGAAGAAGTGTCGGAACGTAATCATGAGTCCGCCCAGAATGGCAGGCAGATACAACCTCTCTACGAAGCTCATCTTCTTGTTTACAACAACCTTGGACCTATTCGTTAACTGCATCAGGGATTCAATTGGGAGACGTGTAATGTTGTGTTCCAAAGATCATGTTTCCACATGAGATAAATGGCAGTGAGTACGATGTTCACCACAGCCAAAGGGATAAGTACTTTCCAGCCAACACGCATCAGCTGGTCGTAACGGAACCTGGGGATGGTCCAGCGAATCCACATGAAGAAGAATATGAAGAAGAACACTTTTGCAAAGAAGATCACGGTTCCTAGAATGGCGGCCATGTTGTGTGACAAGCCAAGTTCAGAGATGAATGGGAAGTTATATCCTCCAAAGAACAGGCAAACAATAATCGCGGAGGAAATGAACATATTGATATACTCCGCAAACAGGTAAAAGCCAAGCTTCATGCTGGAGTATTCGGTATGGTATCCACCAACCAGCTCGGTTTCGCACTCAGGCAAGTCGAAAGGTGTACGATTTGTTTCAGCGAAAGCGCAAATCAAAAACAGCAGGAATCCGAGTGGCTGAACAAACACATTCCAATGCCCTCCCGGTTGCGATTCAACAATTTCACGAACGCTCAATGTTCCGGTCATCATCACCAAAGCCACGATCGACATGCCCATGGCCAGCTCGTAACTGATCATTTGCGAAGAAGCACGCAAAGCACCCAACAAAGAGAACTTGTTGTTGGAAGCCCATCCACCGATCATGATGCCATAAACACCTACCGATACCACACCGAAAACATAAAGGATACCAATGTTCACATCTGTGATTTGCATGACATATTCCTTACCATCAATGATCAGTGAGCTACCCCAAGGAATTACCACTCCGGTCATGCAAGCAGTCATCATCGCCAACGAAGGTCCGAGCACGAACAACACCTTATCTGCATTTGTCGGAATGATTTCCTCCTTCATGAACATTTTGATACCATCGGCCAAAGGCTGCAACATTCCAAAGGGACCCGCACGGTTCGGACCCAGGCGATCTTGGAAAAACGCAGCCACTTTACGCTCGGCATAGGTAGAATACATGGCCACCAACAGCGATACCGCGAACACCGCAATCACAAAAATGATTTTAAATATCAAATCGTTCAACTCCATGGTGTATGGTTACTGGGTGTTTTGCTTATCACGATGCGCCTTCTCCGCGAGTTCCTTCTGTTTGGAAACATCAATCTTCAACTGGCGCAAACTCATATAATGGTTCTGTGAAATCACCGAGTGCCTTTCAATATTGCGAGGACCTTCGATGTTCCAATCTGTTGTATTTTTCTTTTCATAGCGGCAGTCGTTGCAGATGAATGACTCCAACTCACCGTACCTGTCTTTGCGTCCTGTGACGCGCAACACCTCGTTGCCGCTCATCCACAATGCCACTTTGCCGCTGCATTTCTTACAGTCGCGGTGCGCATCCATGGGCTTGGTAAACCATACGCGGCTCTTGAAACGGAATGTGCGATCGGTAAGGGCCCCTACAGGACAAACATCTATCATGTTTCCCGAGAAATCGTTTTCAACTGCGTTGGAAATGTAAGTAGATATTTCAGCCACATCTCCACGGTTGATTACACCATGAACTCGGCCGTCACACAACTGATCAGCCACCTTCACGCAACGGTAGCACAAGATGCAGCGGTTCATGTGAAGCTTAATCTTCTCGCCGATGTCTATCTGTTCGAATTCGCGTCGCTTGAACTCGTACCTCGATTTCGCTAATCCATGTTCGTAACTCAAATCCTGCAAATGGCACTCACCGGCTTGGTCGCAGATGGGGCAATCCAACGGGTGGTTGATGAGCAAAAACTCCACTACGCCTTTGCGGGCCTCCAACAAATCTGGAGACACTGTATTTTCAACCACCATACCATCCATCACCGTGGTGCGGCAAGATGCCACAGGCTTGGGCATAGGACGGGGATCTTTTTCAGAACCCTTGGTCACTTTCACAATGCAAGTGCGGCAATAACCACCACTGGTTTCCAACTTGCTGTAGTAACACATGGCAGGAGGCACCACATCGCCGCCGATCATTCGAGCAGCCTGCAGGATGGTGGTTCCATCTGGAACTTCGATGGTGATGCCGTCTATGGTTACTTTGGCCATTTGTTAATGCGGTTGGATCCTGTTTGGGATGTATTTTAGTTAATCGAATTTACTTTTTGAGACTTACCTGCCAGAATGATTCCGAACATGCCATCAATCTCGGCATAACCGAATTGCTGTTTGGCACGATCCTCGGCACTTTCTGAACGCGTTACTATGTCTGGCATGTTGATATATCCAGCCTTCCCTTCCATACGCAAAAAGAAGAAACGGCTGAGCAATACCTCTATTCCTGCCTTCAAATGCATTCCGTATCCTGCCAGGTGGAACTCATCACTCCTAGGGTAACCCATGAGCTTGACATTGCTTTTCGGAAGCAGTCCACCAAATCCTCCACCGATGAAGAGGTTGGACTCGAACCAATTCCTTTTGTAAGCACCATTATGCAATTCAACTTCGGCGTTGACGTAGTTAAGTCCGTCAGTATGTTCTAGAGTAAGGAAGCTTGGTGCTAGGTAGATGTTACCATTCGACTGAACATAGGAGGCATATTGAGGATCGTCAATGTGGCCGGTGAAACGAACTATTTGATTGTTACTCATCACATACTTCATATGGTCATATCCAAAGGTTACGGCCAAATTATTATTAATGAAATATCCCGCACGCAGATTTGTTTGGGGCACTGTGATGGTACTGAATCCGAAGTAAGTTTCCGCGTCAAATGGAGTTTGCTTGTCGCTGGCAACCACATCATGCAAGGTGAAATCATATCCGGCACCACTGAAATGAATATCACTCTTGGTATATGCGGCTCTGTTCCAACCCCAACCCATCCAAAAATCACCTTTACGGTGTATTTCATGGAAAGGCTGTGCCACGGAAAAATCCGCAGTGAGAACCAGTATCGCTATGTAAATGATACGCTTCAACTATTGTTCAACTAGGTTATTGATTCGGAAATAATGCTTCACATCTTTGATGGAGTGAGGGTTCTTCACATATTCTTCGAATTCGCTGCGGAAATGACGGATGGCGCTTGCCACAGGCCATGCAGCGGCATCTCCGAGGGGACAAATAGTTTTGCCTTCGATTTTGCTTTGGATGTCCCACAACAAATCGATGTCTTCGATGGTGGCGTGTCCGTCGAGGAATTTGTGCAATAACTTCTCCATCCAACCGGTTCCTTCCCTGCAAGGACTGCACTGGCCGCAACTCTCATGGTGATAGAAGCGGGTGAAATTCCAAAGGTTCTTCACAATGCTGGTATCCTCATCCATTACAATGAATCCACCTGAACCGAGCATGGTGCCAGAGGCGAATCCGCCATCAGCAAGAGATTCATAGCTCATCAAGCGAGGTTCACCGTTGGCAGTCTTCAGGAAGAGTTCGCCCGGCAAAATCGGAACGGATGATCCGCCAGCAACTACGGCTTTCAACTTCTTTCCATTGCGAATCCCTCCGCAATAGTTGTCTGAGTACAGGAATTCCTCTGCAGGCAATCCGAGCTCAATCTCATATACACCTGGCTTGTTGATGTGACCGCAAGCGGAAATGAGCTTGGTACCGGTACTTTTGCCAATTCCAATCTTGGCGTATTCATCACCACCCATGTTCACGATGTGCGGCACGGAAGCGATGGTTTCAACATTGTTTACAACGGTAGGACAACCCCACACCCCTTTGACAGCTGGGAATGGAGGTTTGATGCGTGGGTTGCCGCGTTTCCCTTCGAGTGACTCGATGAGTGCGGTTTCTTCTCCACAGATGTAAGCGCCTCCACCGGGATGCACATACAAATCGAGTGAGAACCCGCTTCCCAGTATGTTCTTGCCCAACAATCCGGCTTCATACGCTTCTGCGATGGCTTCTTCGAGGATGTGGTACACGTACAACATCTCACCACGAATGTAGATGTAAGATGTGTTGGCACCTAAAGCGAAGCTCGAAACAATCATGCCCTCGATGAGTGCATGAGGCAGATGCGACATCAAATATCGATCCTTGAATGTACCTGGCTCGCTCTCGTCGGCATTGCATACCAAATAACGTGGCACACCTTCTGGTTTGGCGATGAAGCTCCACTTCATACCAGCAGGGAAACCTGCACCTCCCCTTCCACGCAAACCAGACTTCTTCACTTCTTCAGTGACCTCATCAGGCTTCATGGATTTCAATGCTTTTTCCAGGGCTTGGTAACCACCGTTCTCGCGGTAAGCTTTCAAACCACGGATGCCTGGAACATCAATATGCTTCAGAAGTATCTTCCTGCTCATGCCTTGATCTTGTCTTTAGCGAAGTGCGAGATACACACTCCCTGGTTCCGGTAATCATCCAATATATCATCCACCTTGTTGGTGGTCAAATTCTCGTGATATGTTTGCCCTATCTGCATCATCGGCGCGGTACCGCATGATGCAAGACACTCTACGGTTTTGAGCGTGAACATGCCATCGGAAGATGTTTGACCTTCCTTGATGTTCAATTTCTTCTCGATATACTTCACTATATCCTCGGCACCCATCAACCAGCATGGACCTGTGCGGCACACTTCAATGACACACTTACCAACCGGTTTCAAGTTGAACATGGTGTAAAACGAAGCAACCTCATACACTTCAATAGGCTGGATGGAAAGTATCTCAGAAACCTTGTCCATTACCGGAACGCTAAGCCAACCATCAAACTCCGCTTGTGCAATGTGCAAAACAGGCAGGATAGCTGATTTCTGCTTACCTACCGGGTATCGCTTGATGATTTTGGCGATCAGAGCCGATGCATCATCGCTGAATACCACTTCGCTCTTGTCCTTGTGCCTCATCGGTTAATATTAGTTCTGTTCAATTTCAATTTTTAATCACGCATCCAATTCGCCTGCGATCACATTCATGGAGCTCATGGTGAGAATCGCATCCGACAGCATGCTTCCACGAATCATATCGGCGTAAGCCTGGTAATAGATGAAACAAGGACGGCGGAAATGCAATCGGTACGGAGTGCGACCACCGTCGCTGATGAGATAGAATCCTAGCTCACCATTTCCGCCTTCCACACAGTGGTAAACTTCTCCTTTTGGAATATCCACTTCGCCCATTACGATTTTGAAATGCCAAATCAGTCCTTCCATTGTGTTGTACACCTCGTCTTTGGGAGGCAGGTAGAACTCGGGGACATCGGCGTGGAAAGAAGTTTGGTCCTTCAACGATTGCAGTTTCTGGATGGCTTGACGAATAATGGACAAACTCTGTTGCATCTCCTCGTGACGCACCATGTAACGATCGTAAGTATCGCCATTGGTTCCAACGGGGATGATGAAATCGAAATCCTGGTAAGAGGAATATGGATTCATCACGCGCACATCGTAATCAACTCCTGCTGCGCGCAAGTTCGGACCGGTGAATCCGTAGTTCAACGCCGCTTCCGCGGAGATGGGACCGCAGTTGATGGTACGATCCATGAATATACGGTTACGGTTAAGAAGGTTCTCGAACTCCTTCAAAACTTTCGGGAATTCGTCGAGGAACTTCTCGATTTTCTGCCAGGCAGCCGGACTGAAATCGCGCTCCAAGCCACCTATGCGGCCGATGTTGGTAGTAAGACGAGCACCACAAATCTCTTCGTAGATCTCGTATATCTTTTCGCGCTCTTGGAACATATACACGAAACCGGTTAACGCTCCGGAGTCAACACCGATAACGGCGTTGCAGATAATATGGTCGGCTATTCGCGAAAGCTCCATGATGATGACACGGAGGTATTCAACGCGCTTGGGTATTTCTGCACCAATCAGTTTCTCAACCGTCATGTGCCAACCCATGTTGTTGATGGGCGAAGAGCAGTAGTTAAGGCGATCCGTGATGGGAGTAATTTGGTAATAAGGCCTACGCTCTGCGAGTTTCTCAAAGGCACGGTGGATGTAACCGATGGTCGGCTCCGAGTGCATGATGATTTCACCATCCATCTTCAAGACATTCTGGAAAATACCATGGGTTGCCGGATGCGTAGGACCCAGGTTCAGCGTAGTATATTCCTTCTCGGACGGAGGGAATTGAGAGGCGTTATATGGATTTTGTTCAGACAAAAAGAAATGAATTAAACTTCTATGTTATTATGTGGTGGGTGGTGGGTAGTAGGTGGTGGGTGGTGGGTGGTGGGTGGTGGGTGGTCAATCGTAAATCGTAAATCGTAAATCGTCAATCGTCAATCGTTTCATCTTCCAAACATCTTATCATCTTTATCCCTTCTAAACGGATCTTCGAGGGGGTATTCCTTGCGGAGCGGCCAGCCTTCGAGGGAGTCCATGTTGAGGATTCGACGTAAATCCGGATGACCGGTGAATTTGAATCCGTAGAAGTCGTATGCTTCGCGCTCCATCCAATTGGCTGTTTTGAACATGCCGGTCAAGGTTGGGAACACGGGTGGATCGTAATGGGTGAATGCCTTGAGGCGGATACGGTAATTGTTTTCCAAACTGTGCAGTTGGTACATCATTCCAAACTTCTGCTTCGCATCGGGGAAGTGCAAGCCGCAGCAGGTGGTCAGAAAACCGAAACGCAGCGATGGCTCTTCTTTCAGGAAGGCGATGATGTCAATGATGGAATCGTAGTCGATGACTAAGGATAGGAATCCGTAAGGCATATCATGCTCCAACACCTTTCCCGGAAAACGCGCCTCTATCAAATCGAGGATCATGCGGTTGTTATCTGCAGTCATTATTTGATTCCGTATGATTCGAGGAGTGATTTGTATTCTTCAGAATCGCGGCGACGCAGTGATTCGCTTTGAACGAGCTCTTGTATTTTCAAAACGCCATCCAAGATTTGTTCAGGACGCGGAGGACAACCCGGAACATAGACATCCACAGGAATGATCCTGTCAATACCTTGCAATACGCTGTATGTATCGAAAATCCCACCGCTGGAAGCACAAGCTCCAACAGACAAAACCCAACGGGGCTCGGCCATTTGTTCGTACACCTGCCTGAGAACTGGACCCATTTTCTTGGAAATTGTTCCCATCACCATCAACAAATCAGCTTGTCGTGGCGAGAAACTGAGTCGCTCAGAACCGAATCGCGCAAAATCGTAGTGCGCACCCATGGTGGCCATGAACTCGATGCCACAACATGACGTTGCAAATGGCAAGGGCCAAAGAGAATTCTTACGTGCCATACCCACCATCTTATCTAAGCTGGTGGCAAAGAAACCTGGACCTTCGAAACCTTCCGGGGCTTTAACTACATCTACCATTGCTACAGGTCCTTATCAGCTGATTGAATTGATTATTCCCATTTGAGGGCTCCCTTTTTGATGATATAAAAGAAGCCAAGCATAAACAAGCATATGAACACGATCATTTCCAAAAAGCCAAAGAGGCCTAGCTTCAAGAAATTAACCGCCCAAGGATACATGAAAATAACCTCAACGTCGAATAATACGAAGAGGATGGCCACCAATAAATATTTGATTGAAAAAGGGATACGTGAGTTACCTTGTGGCTCGATTCCACACTCGAAAGTGTCCAACTTAACATCAGACTTCCGCTTAGGTCCTAGTAAGTGCGTTGCGAAGATGGTAGTCAACACAAAGCCGATAGCAACCACAAACATGATGGCAATCGGGAAATAATCGGCAGGCACACTTAAAATCACCATACTAGAATATGTCTCACAAACATTCTGCTGATCAGATATGTTTTGACGCGCGCAAATTTACATTTTTTTGTTGCTGACTCAACTACAATAAAACACTCTTAAGGTCACAACATATCAACACACGTATGCGGCGCTGGCTCAAAACATTCGACACGAAGCAATTGTTAATTGGATAATTTTGCATCAAACCCCAACTTTCAATTTGATTATTAGCACGTTGTGGTCAATCTGCTGATCATCACAAGCTAAACACCTCTATTAAATGGCAAAAAAAGTATTAATCATTGGCTCAGGACTCGGGTCATTGGCAACCGCCTTGCGCCTCACTTCCAAAGGCTATGAAGTTGAAATCGTTGAAAAATTTCATCGGCCTGGTGGACGACTCAATATCATTGAAAAGGATGGATTTTCGTTTGATATGGGCCCCTCCTTTTTCTCGATGAGCTACGAGTTCACCGAACTTTTCAAATCATGTGGAGTACAAAATCCACTGAAATTGAATGAATTAAACCCACTATATGCGGTTTATTTCGAAGGCCGGGAAAAGCCGTTCATGATCCATAAGGATTTGGCCAAACTGGCGCAGGAATTTGCAGGAATCGAGCCTGATATGGAACGTAAAACCCGCGCCTACTTGGAAGCAGCCGGCAAGATTTTCCATGATACTGAAGACATTGTTATCAAAAGAAACTTTAATGGAACGGCCGACTATTTGATGCAATTGTCCAGGGTTCCTTGGAAACACGCCCCCAAGATGTTTCGTTCCATGTGGAAAGAACTCGACGGACGTTTCGATTCTCAAGAGGTAAAAGTAATTTTTTCTCTGGTTGCCTTTTTCCTTGGCTCCACTCCATTTCAAACACCTGCCGTTTACAGCCTATTGAATTACACGGAGTTGATTCATGATGGTTATTGGAATGTGCAAGGAGGCATGTATCAAATCGTCACCAAAATCAAGGAAATCTTGGATACACGAGGTGTGAAATTCCATTTCAACACCGAAATCGTAAAGGTTCACCAATCAGGATCCAGAGTCACCGGTTTTGAAGACGCCAATGGCAAGATATGGACCGCCGACATTTATGTTTCCAATTCTGATGCGGCTTCATTCAGAGGAAAAGTGCTCAACCGCAAGAAGTATGATACGCCAAAGTTGGATGAAATGGATTGGACCCTGTCTCCTTTCACCATCTACTTGGGAGTCAAAGGCCGATTGGAAAACCTCAAACACCACAACTATTTTCTGGGCAACAACTTCGAAGACTACGCATCTACCATTTTCAAAACTTCGGTGAGTCCGAAAAAACCCTACTACTACGTCAACGTAAGCTCCCGTTCAAACCCGGAGTCGGCACCCGATGGTTGCGAAAACCTGTTCATCCTTTGTCCAATGCCCGACTTGCGCTATAAACCAGATTGGTCTGATTCGGAAGACTTGGCCGACAACATCATTGCCGACCTTTCCAATAGGATCGGTTACGACCTGAAAGCCAACACCTTGACACGTACCGTGATGGATCCAGTGCACTGGCAGAACAATTTCAACCTGTACCGTGGCAGCGGACTAGGGTTAGCGCACGGATTAAATCAAATTGGCGCATTCCGACCTTCCAATAAAGACGAAGAATTTTCCAATCTTTACTACGTGGGAGCCAGCACCGTTCCCGGAACAGGATTACCCATTGTGGTTATCGGTTCCAGACTGGTAACCGAACGTATAGAGAAAGAACATGCAGGAGTATAACGACCTATGCCTGGAGCTTAGCTCCATCATCACCAAGCGATACAGCACCTCGTTTACCAAGGGGATACAGACCCTGCACAAGCGCTTCCATCTGCCTATTTATGCCATCTATGGTTTTGTTCGGGTGGCTGATGAGATTGTAGACACCTTCCACGGCTACAACAAGGAAAAACTGTTGGAGGACTTCAAACAGGATACATGGAATGCCATCCGCAATGGTATCAGCACTAATCCTGTGCTGCAAGCATTCCAGTTGACAGTAAACAAATACAAAATCGATGATGAGCTAACGGAAGCTTTCCTTTACAGCATGACACTTGATTTGGATAAGAAGGAATACGACGAAGCTTTTTACAACAAATACATATACGGCTCTGCCGAAGTGGTTGGATTGATGTGTCTGCGTGTCTTTTGTGAAGGTGACTCCAAACTATACGATTCATTGGTAGAGCCCGCACGCAAACTGGGAGCGGCATTCCAGAAAGTGAATTTCCTCCGCGATCTCAAAAGCGATTTCCAGGAGCGGGGCCGTGTTTATTTCCCCGGTGTGGATTTCACTAAATTCAGCGAGGCCGACAAGAAATCCATCGAAGCCGATATACAAGCTGACTTCGATGCTGCCCACGATGGCATCATGCGCCTACCAAAAGGTGTAAGAGAAGGCGTTTATGCCGCCTATGTGTACTACCTCGAATTATTACGCCGCATTGAAAAAGAACCGGCCTCAAGGGTGATGCAAATGCGGATCAGGGTTCCCGATTGGCTCAAAGCAATACTGCTCGCCAAAGCGCAGTTGCGGATGCTTTACTCTAACTGATTGGACAAACAAAACCAAATAAAAAAGGGATGGCTTCCAAGACCATCCCTTTCATTTTTCAATGAGGATTAATCAACCTTTGATTAAAAAGTTATCGTAATAGCTCCTGTTTGCGACTGTGGCATCACAGGTGATGTATCAAACTTTACACTCTCAGCAGCTTGCTTGGCTTTGGTCAGCAAATAATTGCTAGTGGTTGTAGTGCCTTCGATACCAGGCACGGCTTTTACCACATTTCCGTACTTGTCGATGGTGATTTCAACTACCACGATACCCTTTTCCATGGTGAGGTTGTCAATTTTGGGTTCACGAATCAGTTTGCGTCCCGCCATCACAAATGAAACACCTTTGGTGGTTGATGTGGATTTAGTGGAGGCTGGACCGTTATCGGTTAATCCGAAGCTGATGTTCGAAATCTCCGATGTTTTGTAGGACATCTCCTTACCTTTATAAATGAATTTCAAAACACCGTCATTGAGCGAACGGATTTCACCGCTCAACGACTCACCTGTTTTGAGAACCAGTTGGTGTTGGGCGTTAGCTTGAAAAATCGAGATGCATACAAGAAGGGTAGCGGCAAAGATGTTTTTCATTTTCATGGTATTTGGTTTCAAAGTTAACGATGGCTCCGGGCGGCTTATGGTGGCGAGCTCCTTTTTTTTCAACATCAAAAGCCATGCCTTAAATTCACACCATAAATAGCCGATGCGTTTCGACGATTTCCATAACCTACTGATTGCAGCCATGCAGGAGCCCCTTCCGGGGGAAGATGCACAGTGCTTGATGGCGCCATTGGGCCGGCCAAGTACTGGAAGCATGCTGGAAAAACACCCAAACCACCGCAAAAGCGCAGTTTTAATGCTGGTTTATCCAGATGCTGACGGAATCGCCCATACGGTTTTCATGGAACGGGCGCATGATGGCAGCTTACATGGCGGACAAATAGGATTCCCTGGAGGCGGAATAGAGCTGTATGACGCTTCCCCTATGCATGCGGCACTTCGTGAGTTCAAGGAGGAAGTAGGAGTTGATAATTCACAAATACAAATCGCCGGACCATTAACTCCCCTGTTCATTCCAGCCAGTCGGTTCATGGTATATCCTTTTGTTGGAGTGTCTCACCAAACTCCTGATTTCACACCAGACCCTGTTGAGGTGCAATCGCTTATCCACACGCCAATTGGCGAGTTGCTGCAATTCGAAATCGAGCAAGGCAGCTTCCCCACCTCCTACGGCACATTGCAAGCCCCTTGTTTCCGACTGAACGAGCACAAGCTCTGGGGCGCCACGGCGATGATCGTGAGTGAGTTTCGCATTTTATTGCATAAAATGAGTGACAGGTGAAAGGTGTAAAGTGACAAGTGACATGTGTAAAGTGACAAGTTTGAATTGGCTTTATTTATCGGCATAAATTGTCAGCCCTATTTCAGACGCGCACAGCTTGTCACATGTCACTTGTAACCTGTCACTTTAAATTACCAAAGTCAATTAAAAAGTAAGTTGTTGTATTTACCTTTGTACAAAGAATAATTTTAAAACTATGCGTACCGCAACCATCCACACTTCCAAAGGCGTTATGGAAGTAGAGTTTTTTGAGCAAGATGCTCCTGGAACTGTAGACAACTTCTGCTCATTGGCAAAGAAGGGGTTTTATAACGGCCTGAAATTCCATCGCGTCATACCTGATTTCGTCATTCAAGGAGGATGTCCACAAGGCACTGGTGCAGGTGGCCCAGGCTACAAAATCAAGTGTGAATTGAACGGCGGCAACCAATACCACGACCGTGGCGTATTGTCGATGGCTCATGCAGGTCGCGATACCGGCGGCTCCCAGTTTTTCATTTGCCACAGCCGTAAGAACACCGCACACCTCGATCGCAACCACACCTGTTTTGGCAAAGTGGTTGATGGCTTGGAAGTGATTGACGATATCCGTCAAGGTGATCTTATCGAAAAGATCGATATTCACGAGAGCTGATACACAAACATCATGTCGCTCCCATTCAACGTTCGGGTGTATGGCATCCTGATCGATCAGGAGCGCCTGCTTGTTTCTGACGAGCGATATGACGGAATTTCTTTCACCAAACTACCTGGTGGCGGACTTCAATTTGGTGAGGGCACACTAGACTGTCTGAAAAGGGAGTTTTTGGAAGAGACCGGCTTAGAAATTGAAATATCCTCGCATTTCTACACAGTTGATTTTTTCCAACCATCTGCATTCAACGCTCAACAGCAGGTCATCAGCATTTATTATGTTGTGGATCCCAAACAAACCCTTGAGCAAGATCCCACACTCAATAATCAAAACGAACATAGATTACGTTGGGTGGCACTGCATGAATTATCAGCCGAAACATTTTCACTCCCCATCGACCGCCACATTACACCGATGATTTTGGAGAGGTTCGTGGGTGGTGGGTAGTCCCCCGAAGTAGAGCTTCGCACACTTCGGGGTCCAGTCGTCAATTGTCAAAACACTTTGCACTCCAAAAAACCTTCCTCCCTAAGCTGTATCAATAAGCGTTTGTCTCCTTCCACACGGCCTGTGCCTCTACTAACAACGTGGAATCTTTTTCTTCCAGACACCAGATCGTGACCGATTAGATATTCCGTACCCGGTGACTTCAGATACAAATCCGCTGCGAAATACAGAGCGTGAACCAAATCCGGTGTAGAAAAATAGGATATGTATGTGAGATCCAGAGAATCTGCGGTGGATTTGCTTCCTGGAATCAGTTCGATTTCAGGCATGCCGTTAAGTCGCACCAACCTACTTGAACTATATATAGTATCCAACTCGGGAGTGTATTTGATGAAGTTTAAAACACGAATCGAAACAGGTACAACACCTGCCAGATGAGATCCGATGCGTATGGCAGCTGATCGGCTTAAATCGACAATTCGATTCCTAACAAATGGACCACGGTCGTTAATGCGCACAATCACATTCTTACCATTTTTCAAATTCACGACATTGACACAAGTATTGAATGGCAACGACTTGTGAGCTGCCGTAAAATCTCGGTTGTCGAAAATATCACCACTGGCGGTCCTCCTACCATGGAACTCGTTGCCGTAAAAAGACGCACCACCCTCTGTTGTTTTCAATGAATCAGATGTCTGCGCTATTGTAATTGGATTTTCGTGCAGCCATAAAATACCACAGGTCAATGCCAGTACAATAAAAAGAAAGCCGTCCTTTACTTTGAAATTCATTGAACTAAAGGTAGTGAAATAGAGTGGGACAAACAAGCTAGGCGGTGAGGCGCTTCGCCATGATGTTGCCTACATGTTTGAACAGCTCCACTGGAGTAAACGTACGCCATTGGAGCACATCCAATTCACCGCCAAACAACATGTAGTAGTCGATGTTGAAAGATGAAAACTCCTTTAGTACATGCTCGCGGAAATTGAGACATACTATCCATCCATCTTCAATGTCATCGAACCATTCCTGGTAGTAACAATCGTCGGAGCCATGAAAATTCAAGACATTCTCTCCAATCAAAATGAAATGCGTGATACCCGATTCAATCAGCTTGTCGATCAAGTCGCGCTTTAGAATCATTATGTCGTTATTTATGCAATCGTTCCACTCCCCTATCATCTCAATTACTGCGAACTGCTGCACATAATCGACAAACAAGATTTTCAGGTAGAGGGTACTTGAACCAAACCCATCCCAT
>JALRAP010000109.1 GCA_023262505.1 Bacteroidia bacterium | reverse complement strand
GGTTACCGTCAACCAGCCTTCGAATCCGTTGTCCAATTCGGTTTCATTGACACAGCAGGTGAATTGCTTCAACGGCAACGATGGAAGCATCGACTTGACAGTGAATGGCGGCACGCTCCCTTATACTTATTCATGGAGCAACGGATCCAACACGGAAGACCTTTCAGGTTTGGCCGCTGGCATCTACTCGGTGTTGATCACCGACCAGAACGGTTGCCAGGACTCGGCTACTGTCACCATCACCCAGCCCCAGGATTCAATTACGACAAGCGTTACATCTTCTCAGCAGGTGAGCTGCTTCGCCGGATCAAATGGTAGCATCGATATATCCGTTGTTGGCGGAACCTCCCCGTATTCATATTCATGGAGTACGGGTTCTTTGAATGAGGATTTGAGTGGGTTGGCGGCAGGAACCTATACTGTCACAGTAACGGATGCCAATGGCTGCACATCAGTTTTGACAACGATACTTGATCAACCTTTGGATTCCTTAACCATTCAAGCAAGTTCAACTCAGAATGTCGCATGCTTTGGTGACAGTACTGGTACAATAGACTTGAATGTGACAGGTGGAACAGCTCCATATCAGTACAATTGGAGCAATGGTTACGTCTCAGAAGATCTTTCAAATATTCAAGCTGGCTCATACACTGTAACGGTAACGGATGTCAATGGATGTACATCAACACAGAACATCCAACTTTCACAACCGTCTGCCCAGTTATCGGTTTCAGGTTCTACTACGGTGGCGGATTGTTTGAACAACTCGGGAGGTGATATAACCATCTCACCAAGCGGCGGAACCTTGCCATATGCATATCAATGGAGCAATGGATCGACCACTCAAAACCTAAACAATCAGCCCTCTGCAACCTATACCGTCACAATCACTGACGCAAATGGTTGTACAGCCGTTACGGATTTCGTTATTGCTAACAATTCATTCCTTTTAGTTCAGATAACGTCTGATGAAATTTGTGTGGGCGATTCAGCTGTATTGTCAGTTACTGTACCAATTCCCGCTACCTACCAATGGTATTACAATAGTTCACCAATTGCAGGTGCAACCAACAATTTCTTTGTTACATATGCCCAAGGGTTTTACAAATGCGAGGTCAATTCCGTTTGCGGCATAGTGATGTCTGATTCCGTTGAGATTTCCGTACGATCATTGTCGGGAGCATCAATAAGTAGTAATCAGATAATCTGTCCTCCCGAAACGGTTGAGCTCATTGCATCGGGAGGTACAACTTATCAGTGGAGCCCTGCTTCATACATCAACGACCCTAATTCCAGCAACCCAACTGTATATCCACGTGAGACCACCGTTTATAGTGTATTGGTAACTGATGACTTTGGTTGTAAAACTACAATGAGTGTTGAAGTCGCAGTGGTTTGTGACACATTGCTCATCCCTAATGGATATTCGCCTAATGGCGATGGTGTTAATGATGGATATGTTATCGAGGGTATTGAAAACTATCCAGGAAACATCCTTTACATATACAATCGTTGGGGTAATTTGATTTACAAAGCGAGGGACTATAAAAACAACTGGACAGGCGAATGCAATGTTTCAGGCATTTATTACGGGAAGAAAGTTCCGGCTGGAACCTATTATTATATTTTGGACTTGAATGATGGAAAAAAGCCAAGGAATGGTTTCATCATTTTGAGGAAATGATTTTAGTGAAGGTTTGTTAGCAATAATCGTATCAACTGCCAAGACGCATTTAGCCATGAAAAATAAAATCAAATATTCGATTTATACAACGCTCATTGTTTTGGGTATAATTGTTCCGGGTTTCGTGCATGCCCAGTTCGAGCCCCAATTCACTCAATACATGTTCAACGAGATGTTCATCAACCCTGCCTATGCCGGCAGTAGAGATCAAGTCTCCTCTACATTGGTGTATCGTAACCAATGGGTGGGAATGGAAGGTGCACCTAAAACACAAACGGCAAGCATTAACGCGCCGCTTTTGAATCGAAAAATCGGTGTGGGTTTAAACATCATAAACGAGTCGATAGGTGTAACCAAGCAATTCGCCATTTACGGAAACTACGCTTACAGGGTTCGAGTGGGAACTGGAGGGGCCTTGGCTATGGGTATACAGGGGGGATTCATAAACCATCAGGAAAACCTAGCAGATGTAATTACCAATGAGGAGAACGACAGTGAGTTTTTGTTTAACACGCCCAAAGTGATTCTTCCAAACGCGGGTATTGGCATATATTATAACGATGACAGATTTTATGCTGGGATTTCAGTGCCCAGAACGCTTCGAAACAAGGTGGCTGGCAATGGTACAAGTGATGTTTCTACAGACTTCTCGTTTTCGACTTGGCATTATTATTTGACTGCGGGATATGTGATCAAAGCCTCTGAGCATATCAAGCTTAAGCCAACAATGATGCTCAAAGCGGTTGAACAGGCTCCACTGATTGGAGATTTCTCCCTGAGTGCTTTGTTTTATGAGAAGGTATGGATTGGCGCCGCACTACGCACCGCAGATTCTTTTGCTGGACTTTTAACCATACAGGCAACGCCCAACCTGAGGATAGGCTATTCCTACGATTATACAACTACGGATTTGAGTAATTATAGCAGTGGAACCCACGAGATAAATATCGGCTATGATTTTTCCTTGGAAAAGAAGCGAATAGTTACACCTCGATATTTCTAATTCCAATTTAATTGAAAAAGCGAAAGCCTCGGATTTTCCGAGGCTTTCTTTCTTTTGGGTAGTGATTACCGTTTTCGGGAATTACATCATACCATCCATGCCGCCCATTCCGGCAGGCATTGCTGGAGCTTTGTCTTCCTTGATTTCGGAAAGTACGCACTCGGTAGTCAACAGCATTCCTGCAATTGAGGCTGCGTTTTCCAAAGCCACACGCGCTACTTTGGTAGGGTCAATTACACCCGCAGCAAAAAGCTTTTCAAACTTTTCAGCACGGGCGTTGTAACCGAAATCGTCTTTTCCTTCACGAACCTTTTGAACGATGATGGATCCTTCACCACCAGCATTGGCTACGATCTGACGGAGTGGCTCTTCCAGGGCACGACGTATGATTGCGATACCTGTGTTTTCATCTTCATTGATGCCTGTTAGTTTGTCGAGCGAAGCGATTGCGCGGATGAATGCCACACCGCCTCCAGGAATGATTCCCTCTTCAACGGCTGCACGCGTAGCGTGCAAGGCGTCATCAACACGGTCTTTCTTCTCTTTCATTT
>JALRAP010000108.1 GCA_023262505.1 Bacteroidia bacterium | reverse complement strand
ACCGGAGTTTGTTATAGTTCGTCGTACTTGGTAGCCGTACCCTTCGCCTTTTCAACGGGATATTTCAACTCGTTTTTGCGAATTTTCTCCTTTACGATTTCCTCCACATCCAATCCCATCTCATGTGCCAAGAGCAAGGCATAAGCAAATACATCCGCTAACTCCTCAGCCACTTTTTCTTTGCTTGCATCCTCTGCTTTCTTCCACAGAAAACACTCGTTCAGTTCAGCCGCCTCAATACTCAATGCCAATGCCAGGTCTTTGCGGTTGTGAAACTGCGCCCAGTCGCGGGCGTTGCGGAATTGGAGGAGGGATTCGATTAGTCCTTTCATCTCAAGATATTTAATTGGTTGAAAGCAATTCCTTCAAATCTATTAAAAAGCGGCGAGTCTAGTATTGGTAACGCTGATTATTAACTCTTAAGCGATAGATAATTATTAATAAAAACCAGTTTGTAGATCAAAGCCAATTTTATATGCGAAACATTTTCATACTTATCGATTTTGATATTGATACACATCACCCAAACTCAATCCCATGCCTCCCATGTTCCTCCTGGTTGTAGGGCGTGCCGATGATGCCGTCAAGATAACCTTCACAAAAAGCGAATTCAAAAGGGAGTTCGATATCGTCTGGTCCTTCTATCGTGCAGATACCGGTTACATACCAATGGCCGGTGTCGTGGGCGTGTTGGATGCTTTCCTTCTCTAAATCCCAATTGTCGGCTTCCTCCTCGTCATAATCCAAACCATTGTCGTCAGCATACTCTTCATAGGTATACTCGTAAGCCCAATTGGTCCTGCATATGTCGGCCTCGTCCCCTTCCAATAGATTGAACAGCCGATAAGGGTCTTCTTCCGCCAGAATCTTGTATTTGGGCTTTTTGGTTTCGATGTCATCGTAGATTAAAATTCTTCGTTCATCAACACTGGCAATTGATGATATTTCGGCCCATAGGGCTTCGAGGGGTCTGGTTTGTTGGCCATGGCGGTGGATGATAAATAAATCTTAATCTTTCGAGTAGCTGTAATTCGTTATCCGCCTACTTGAGGGGTGGATTGTATTCACTACAATAATATAAAAGATGTTTGACAGAAAATGTCAAAAAAGAGGCTTAATACACCTTTGTTGTAAAGCCTAATCGACTTTGATTTTTGAAAAAATGTCCTCTTGAATCACCTCATCACCGACCGCGCTGCCGCAATATACTGTGATATGATTTTTTTTATTTCCTCATAATTCGCCGACTTTTCATTTCCCGGCTCATTCAAATACAAGCTCCTGTTGATCTCAAGCATGATGCTCTGAACGTTTTTATTCTTCTGATAATGTTCCATAGGGACTATGGTTCCTCGGTATGGCCAATCGATACCGAGCGAATAGCCGGCGCTTTCAAAAAAGGCTATTGATAGGTCGATGAGTTTCTTTGGTGTGTGATAAGGATCGGTTCCAATGTTGAAATCGGGTCGATTGGGGTTTTGATCCAAATCCCTAACCAATGGTCTGCTCGGATAGGAGTGGCCATCAATGATAATGGCTTCGCCAAATAACTCCAATTGCTCATTGACCGCTGCGCTTAATCTAGCATGGTGTTTCCAATAATATGAAGTCAAAATACCATCTCTTAACTCCGGCGTAATGTTTCGGATGGTCTTTCCTTCGTCACTCTTTACATATAAAACACCCATGCCGTGCTGTGCCATTACTTCCATCGCGTCATCGGCAAATCGTTCTGGGTCACAAAAAATCCTTGAAAAAGGCGCAATGATCATTTCATCCTGGTTCGAACTAAACAGGTCGTCGGTATACCAATCGGTTAGTTTCAGCATTTCCTTCTCCAACACAACAGTGTCCACAATGTAACCGTCTGTTATGGGTATGTTGCTCGATGCGTGAGGTATGTGAAGGATGATTTTGTTGGTCATACAGATTACTAATTTACATGAAAAAAATTCCTTGCATCAGCATTGCCAAGACTTAGTTAAAAACGAAAGCCGTTTACGAGGTAATTCAAAAACCCTACTTATACAATGTTCTAAAGTAGGGGAACGCGGATGGCGCGAATTTTACAGATCAACGCGGATTTGTTTTCATACGCCATTCCAATCCGCGATTATCCACGGCTATCCGCTCGATTTGCTTTCAAAATTATTGTACAAATTTGGCTGCGAATTTATTTCTCACAAAGCACGCAAAGGAATGCTAAAGATCCTGCTGCAACATTAAAGTGACATCTTACAAGTAACAAGTGACAAGTTGTTGCATTTCACGCGTACGGCACAGTCACTGCTACCCTTCGATGAACTCAGGGCAACCTGGTACTGCCACTTGTTACATGTCACATTTCACTTGTCACCCCTCGTCCGATAGCTATCGGACAAGCTCAGCGCAAGCAAGCTCAGGGCAAGCTGGTACTACCAATACCGCCTTCAGCCACTTGTCACTTGTTACTTGTCACTTGTTACATGTCACTTCCCCACCAACCTATTAACCTCGCCCCAGTTCACCACCTTCCAAAAGTTCTCGATGTAATCCTTGCGGCGGTTTTGGTATTTGAGGTAGTAGGCATGCTCCCACACATCAAGTGCCAGCACAGGCTTGCCCTTGAAATCGGATAGGTCCATCAACGGGTTGTCTTGGTTGGCCGTGCTGCCGATTTCCAATTTGCCATCACGGATTACCAACCACGCCCAGCCGCTGCCGAAACGAGAAAGTGCTGCGGTCGAAAATTGCTCTTTGAACGTGTTGAATCCTCCCAAGTCGCGGTTGATCAACTCGGCGATTTTGCCAGTGGGCTCTCCGCCACCTGCCGGCGACATCAACTTCCAAAACATCGTGTGGTTGTAGTGGCCGCCACCATTGTTGCGCACTGCAGACGGATGCTTCGACATGCTCGACATCAACTGCTCCAAAGTCATCCCCGCAAGGGCCGTTCCAGCAACCGCCTTGTTCAGATTATCCACATAGGCCTTGTGGTGCTTGCCATGATGGATTTCCATCGTTTGGCGGTCGATATAGGGCTCCAACGCATCGGCCGCATAAGGCAGCGTTGCCAACGAAAAAGATTCTTTGCCTTCAGGCGATGCCGATAGTACACTGGTCTTAAATGTGGCTCCCGCCAAAGCGGCAAGGCCAGCGGCTTTAATGAAATCGCGTCTGGAGTGTTCCATAGTTATTGCAGTAAAAAATTGTTTAGAAAGATTGACTTATGCACCCAAACAAGCGCATCAGGCAAAGGTTATG
>JALRAP010000107.1 GCA_023262505.1 Bacteroidia bacterium | reverse complement strand
GGGCGAGTACTTATCCGCATTATCGAGCAGGTTAACCAGCACTGAAACCAGCGCCTGTTGATCACCTTGCACCCGAATACCATCTTCAATTTCCATTTGAAGCTGTCGTTTGCCCTCCCATTCTATGGATTTGCGATGAGCCACTGAAGAGCAGCAATCGGACCAATCCACCAGCTCCATGTTGAGCTCGAAATTGCGCGACTCGATGCGTGCTGCCGTAAGCGTATCCTCGATCAACATGTTTATACGGTCTGTTTCATGGATTGCGGAGCCCACCAACTTCTGCATTTGGGATGCATCTAAGTCGCGCTTTTGGATGGTTTGCAAGCCGAGTTTGATTGCCGACAAAGGCGACTTGAACTCATGCGTAACAGAAAGCAGGAAGTTGCGTTGTTGACGCGCCAGGGCAAACTCCTTCCGAAAGGCTTCACGGGTTTTATGGATGCCAAAGACGAGTATGGCCAGAAATACCAAACCCTCGCCTAGCACCATCATCTTTTTCTTGTCGAAACTGGAGAATGCCTCCTGACTCCCGATGGCCATGCCTTGCCCATATACTTCCCTATTCAAATCAATCAACAGGTAGGCCCACCAAGAAAACTGCAGCAACACATAGATAACCAAGATGTAGAAAAACAAGAGTGGTCGACTGAGCGAGGCTGGCTTCATGGGTATGGCAACAAGGTTTGTTTTGGCGAAAATAACCAAAACAAGGATGGAACCACTTACTTGGCCATGACCCTGGTTCTTACGGGAGGATATCCGTTTGGAGCAAACTCAAGCACATATAGTCCTGCCGAAAGTTGACGTGCGTCCAATTCAATGCTGTTTGATCCCCCTAAAAGCTTCCGGTACTGGGGTCCGATTACGATGCGACCCTCCAGATCATATATCCGGAACTCCCCATCCATAGGTTGATTGGCTTGCATGACCACTTTGCAGACGCCTGAGAACGGATTCGGACTTACTTGCATGCTTACCGCTGATGTGTTTTCTTCCAGAGAGCCACATATATTATAGAAGTAACAGGAATCGCCATAGAAAAAGCAAAAATTATTGAACGCCAAGTTGTGGGCACAGGAATCAAAGTAAGTTCTTACGCCCGACTGCTCCTGACAAACCAACAAGTGACTATCTCCACGAAAAATGCCATCATTGCAACCGGTATTCATAAACAAACCGCCGAAGAAGCTACTGGTTTTCAGATAAGCCAATCCGGAGGGTGAGCCCACGCTTTCAATCCATTGTACAGGATCGGACCAAGGGAAAGAGACCGAACGAAGCTCTAACAGGTTTCGAATTCCGGCAGGCGTGTTGACAGGAAATATGGTATCTACGATATACAAGCCGGCAGGGTGCACCCCTGAAAAAGGAGTGAAATTAAGTTGGATTTGATCTCCTTGGTTGAGGGAGAAATCATACATGAGCATTTCAGGCGAAAGGTCATTGGGAACGAAATACACCTTACGAGAAGAAGTATCCTCGCGCATGTAACCGAAACGGCAGGGAACGAAATTGTTCCATATTTCGAAATTATCGAGGATGCGATAATCCGTTCCGTTGATGGAGGTGTCGCCCACTGTTTCCAAACGGCTGTATTGGGTAAACGACTGGTAGTCGCAAGGACCGCTGGCGGGCTGCATGGTTTTAACCGGCATCCAATTGGCCGTGTAATGCCAAACATTGGAAGTGGAGTCGAGCAGCGGATGATAAGTTTGAGCAGTAGCTGTAAAGCTTGAAAGCAGCGCGATAAACGAAATCAGCAGGATACGCATCGTTTTGAATTTATATAAAGGTAATAATGGAATCAAACAATTACAAGAAGCCCAATTCCTTTTGGGTTTTTTTAGGCAAACCCGACACCACTTCGTTGTAGGAATGCAATAACCATTGCTCCAAGGTTTTTCGAGTAACACTACCATCCAGGATAACCGTATTCCACATTTTCTTGTTCATGTGATATCCCGGTATTACGCAAGGGTACTGTTCCCGCAACTGGATGGCAAGCTCCGGATCACACTTGAGGTTGATGCGGTCTGATTCTTGCAGACTGGCCAAACAGAACATCTTGCCTGCCACTTTGAAAACCAGCGTATCCTCATCGAAGGGAAACCCTTCGGAGGTGTGCGGCAAGGCCAAACAAAACACACGCAGTTCTTCGATGTTCATGGTTTAAAAATAGGAAACCTGAAGCAATACCCAAAAAATGGCTCAGTTAGCAAACTTGCAAAACAAGGCAACAATGAATATAACAATTTCATATTGGCCTAAAATAGCATTTACAACCTTCGATTTTGAACAATGAAATGCGATTGCTACTTTTATGAAATCACGCCATAAAACTGCGCCAATACATCCAAATTGGAAGTAATAGGGAAGTTTTATTGCGCACATAAACGAGTTATGTGCAAGCATAGTGGACGACTCGACAAACAGACGATTTAAAAAAATGGCAATACCAAAAGACAAAGAAGAATTAGTAAAGGCAATCGCTGACAACTACAAAAAGTTGACAAGCGAACTTTCAACTATTCCGACCGACCTAACAACAATTAAAGAATTGGAAGGACACTCAAAAAATACATTAATGAGTATTAAGGACCTTGTTGCTCATCTTGTTGGTTGGGGACAATTGGTTTTGAAGTGGAACGACAAGAAAAGCAAAGGACTTGCCGTTGACTTTCCAGAGACAGGTTTCAAATGGAATGAACTCGGATTACTTGCACAAAAATTCTACAAGGACTACGAAAAAGACGACTTCGAAACGCTTAACAAAAAACTTGACAAGACTACTAACGAAATATTGAACTTAATTGAAAGCAAAACTAACAAGGAACTTTATGAAGTGGCTTGGTACGACAAATGGACTTTTGGAAAAATGATACAACTCAATACTTCTTCGCCATTTAAAAACGCAAAGGACAGAATACGAAAATGGAAGAAAGTAAAACAACTGAAATGACAAGAATGCCAGCACATAACAGGTGTTTGGCTCAATGTCGGGTGACGTGGTTAATTGAACATTCTACCTCGCATAAACATTTGTGGTTAAATTAAAGTTATGTGCTCCGAAATCCGCCACTGAGCCAAGCGCCAAAACGTTAGCGCAATGCAAAACATGAAAATCGCTCTCGGCTGACATTTTGGAGACGATATCCAGAATAGGTTTTATCTTGGCACAATTATCCTTATTAAATTTCAAACATGATCTAAAACCATGGTATTAAATAATTTCAATAAAAACCTATCATGAATAAAATACTATGGATCATAATGGCATTTGCCGCAGGAGCATTTTTGCCAATACAAGCTGGGTTAAATGCAAAACTTGGTAAAGCTGCAGGAAGCCCCATACATGCATCAATGATATCCTTCATCATTGGATCATTGGCGTTGGTGCTTTATATCCTATTAACAAAACAAACGGTTTCATGGGCCGGCATTAAATCGGCACCAGTTTATGTTTGGAT
>JALRAP010000106.1:3300-3531 GCA_023262505.1 Bacteroidia bacterium | reverse complement strand
ATCTTTCAAGTTATCGGCACTGATTATAATATCGGTAACGCCAGCTCTGCGTGCTGCCAATATCTTTTCCTTGATTCCTCCTACAGGAAGCACTTTGCCACGTAAGGTTATCTCTCCAGTCATGGCCATTTTCTTACGAATCTTCCTTTGGGTGAATGCGGATGCCAAAGATGTGAGCATGGTTATTCCTGCTGATGGTCCATCTTTAGGAGTTGCACCCTCCGGTACATG
>JALRAP010000106.1:0-3290 GCA_023262505.1 Bacteroidia bacterium | reverse complement strand
AATGAAATAAGCGAAGCCAACTTGCCCACCCTGATTAAAGAAAGATTTCTGGCCGGATATAACACCCAGTTGGGAGGCGATATACTTTTCAGTCCAAAGGCAGGAAAATTCTACGGTGGCCCAACAGGCACCACCCATGGTACCTGGTTCCCCTACGATGCCCATATACCTCTTGTTTTCATGGGTAAAAACATAAAGGCGGGAGTAACCCATGCCCCCACCTATATGAGCGACATCAGTGCCACCCTTGCAGCCATTTTGAAAATTCAGATGCCAAGTCCATGCTAATCCGGTTACCACACCTGCAACACCGCTGTCAATTGATTTCTCCTTTTGGAAAATAGGGGCACCAAGGATTTTGCGCAATCGTTCTTCAGTGATTTTTGGGTCGTATTTTTCTTTTAGAGCGACTGATTTAGCAGTCGATCGGATCACCGATGCAATCTGTTTTTCCAAGGTTCTAACCCCGGATTCAGCCGTATAGTCTTCAATGATTTTTTCAATAATGCGCTCATTGAAAATCACTTCTCCTTTTTTCAATCCGTGAGCATCAAGCTGCTTTGGAATTAGGTGCTTAATGGCGATTTGGATTTTCTCTTCAACGGTATAACCGTTGATATCGATTATCTCCATCCTGTCTCTTAGGGCCGGCTGGATAGAACTTAATGAATTGGCTGTGGCAATGAAAAGCACTTTCGAAAGATCGTACTCAATCTCTACGTAGTTGTCGTAGAATGCCGTGTTCTGTTCAGGATCTAAAACCTCCAATAGTGCAGATGATGGGTCTCCATGGAAGTCAGAGGAAAGTTTGTCCACCTCATCCAACACGAATACTGGATTAGACGATTTAGCCTTTTTCAGATTTTGCATGATTCGTCCAGGCATCGCACCTATATAAGTTTTGCGATGTCCTCGAATCTCAGCTTCATCACGCAAACCTCCAAGCGACATCCTTACGTATTTTCTGCCCAAAGCTTTCGCCACAGATTTACCCAAGGATGTTTTTCCAACACCCGGAGGACCATAAAGGCACATAATAGGTGACTTCATATTGCCTTTGAGCTTCAGGACAGCCAAATATTCCAGAATCCTGTTTTTTACTTTCTCAAGTCCGTAGTGGTCAGCATCCAAAACCTTTTGAGCGCGCTTAAGATCGAAGTTGTCGGAGGTGGTTTCTTCCCATGGCAACTCAAGTAATAGCTCAAGATAATTGAGCGTTACGGAGTATTCTGCCGCAGCAGGATTGATTCGAAGCAGTCGCTCGATTTCCTTGTTGAACACTTCAGCAACTTCTTTTGACCATTTCTTGTGTACGGCCCTTTCCTTTAAATCATTTATCTCCTGGTCATGAGCTGAGCCACCTAGTTCCTCTTGGATGGTTTTCAGCTGTTGGTTCAGGAAATATTCTCTTTGTTGCTTATCTATATCAACCTTTACTTTGGATTGGATCTGGTTTTTCAGCTCCAGCATCTGGAGCTCTTTGGTGAGGTATTCAAGTACCCTGGTCGCACGTTCCTTCATGTCAACCATTTCCAAAAGCTGTTGCTTGGTGGCCACATCAGCGTTCATATTGGAAGAAATGAAGTTGATGAGGAAAGACGGGCTCTCGATATTCTTGATTGCAAAAGTGGCCTCGGTTGGAATATTGGGTGACTGTGTGATAATCTGAAGCGATAAGTCACGCAGAGAATCTATGAGTGCAACGAACTCTTTCTCTTTAACCGAGTGCTTTTTGTCTGATAATGGTGTGATGCGTGCCCTCAAATACGGATCATGCTCCACCACCTCATCAACCTTGAACCTTCTCTTGCCTTGGATGATTACGGTTGTGTTTCCATCAGGCATGCGCAGCATTTTGATGATGTGTGCAACTGTTCCGATAGGATGGAGGTCATCAATATGAGGATCTTCAACAGTGCTGTCTTTTTGAGCAACAACACCTATGATTTTGTCTGCTTTGTATGCGTCTTTGATAAGATGAATGGAGCGGTCGCGACCCACTGTAATCGGAATAACCACGCCAGGGAATAGAACTGTATTGCGAAGGGGCAAAATGGCCAGCACATCCGGTACACTCTCCGAATTCATCGTTTCTTCGTCCTCGGAAGACAGTAACGGAATCAAATCCGGCTCATCATCCGAGATGCCTCCGATTTGGAACATGGGGTTTTTATCGTTGGGGTCAAACATTTTTCAACTTTTAAATAGTCAGATTGTCAGTAAATCAGAAAGATGTATCGATTTCATTGCTTTTCAATATCCATGCCACTAAACCGGGACTTTTAAATTCGCTACTATTATTTTGCAAGTAGCTGTAAAGCAAATTTATACGCTTTTCCGCTTATTATTTTACACAACACTTTTTGTCAGTTCGTAAACGGTTCTCATGAGCTTTTCTTCAGTCTGGTCAAATTCGACAGACCTCCTTGAGAACACCTCCCGTGCCAAGGCTACCGCCTTGTCGATTTGGAAACTTTCAGAACTATTAAACCCTCCCCAAGAAAAGGAAGGGACAAACTTTGGAGGGAATCCTGATCCGAAAATATTTGCACCTACACCAATAACGGTTCCTGTGTTAAGCATGGTGTTGATGCCGCATTTAGCGTGGTCACCCATGAAAACGCCGCAGAACTTCAAGCCGGTTAGAACGAGCTTGCCGCTTTCAATGCTATGCACTTGGACCTCGGAGTAATTGTTCTTCAGATTTGAATTATTGGTATCGGCACCCAAATTGCACCATTCTCCAATCACCGAATTTCCAATGAATCCATCATGTGCCTTGTTGCTGTAACCGAAAAAAACGCTGTTATTTACTTCACCACCAACTTTACAGTACGGACCTATTACAGTGGGTCCATAGATTTTGGCTCCCATCTTTAACGTGGCATGGTGGGCTAATACGAAAGGTCCTCGTACCAGGCAGCCCTCCATGACTTCAGCATTTTTTCCAATGTAAATGGGTCCTGCTTCCGTATTAAATACGCTGCATTCCACCTTGGCACCTTCTTCAATGAAAACCTTGCCATTCCCAATGATTCTATTGGTGGGTGAGAGTGGCTGGGATTTCCTGTCCTTGGTTATGAGGTTGAATTGGTTTTGAATGTGAACTCCGCATTGGGTGAAAATGTCCCACAAGTTCCTGATAATACCAATCTCACCATCGAACTCGATATCTCGGAATCTTCCATAAGGGTATAATGGGTCAGGCCAACCCTCGGCATACGCTGCCAAAGGCACTCCATTTTTAATTAGCCGCTGACCCAAGGATAGTTCTCGAGCAGCATTGACTA
>JALRAP010000105.1 GCA_023262505.1 Bacteroidia bacterium | reverse complement strand
CATGAGTCACGAAATCAGGACGCCTATACATGGCATTATGAGTCTTACCAATATCCTGACTCGTTCAACAACCGATCCTGAATACCTCAACTATCTGAACGCGGTTAAGAAATCGGCTGATAGCCTATTGGTAATTGTGAACGATATCCTCGACATATCCAAAATAGAGGATGATAAAATGACCTTTGAAAGCACCGTCTTCAATTTGCGCGAAGCCATGAATTCATCATGCGAGCTATTCCGCTTAAAGGCCGAAGACAAAGGCGTTGAATTCCACAAAATGTTTAGTCCTGAAACACCCACTTTTGTCAAAGGCGACCCCACTCGATTGGGACAAATCGTGAACAACTTGGTAAACAACGCCGTTAAGTTCACCTCTTCCGGTTCTGTTACTGTGTCCATTGAAACGGTGGAATCAAACTCATCCTTCACCATGGTGAAGTTCAAAGTGAGTGATACAGGCATCGGCATCCCCAGCGACAAGATCGGTTCCATATTCGAAAAATTCACCCAGGCAGGTGACGATATCACACGGAAATTTGGTGGTACCGGACTGGGCCTTAGTATCGCAAAACGTCTTACCGAATTACAAGGCGGCATGATGACGGTTGAAAGTAAATTCGGGCAAGGCACAACATTCACCTTCAGCATATCGTTTGAAATTCCCGCCGACCATGAGATACCAGTAGAGGAAAATTCAACGGATACCACTTTCGATACGGCCTTGGAAGGCATCAAGGTTTTGGTAGTGGAAGACAATGACATTAATCGATTGGTGATTAACAGGATGCTGAAGGATTTGCACATTCAAGCTGAACATGCCAACAACGGACTTGAGGCTTTGGATATGATTCGTCAAAAAGCATATGACTTGGTGTTGATGGACATTGAAATGCCCATTATGAACGGATATGATTGTGTGCGTGAGCTACGCAACATTCCAAACGAAAGAATCGGAAAGATTCCTGTGATTGCCATGACAGCACATGCCAGCAAGACCGAACAAGACAAGTGTATGGATTGTGGCGTGAATGAATACATATCCAAACCATTCAATCCGGAAGAATTGAAAAGCAAAATAGCCCAACTGATGGGCCGCAAAGACACGGTGGCCATCATGAATGTTAAAAAAGAGCGCATCACCAATCTCGATTACTTGAAGATGCTATCCGATGACAGCGAATCGTTTTTCCGCGAATTCATCGAGCTCTTCCTACGCAACACCCCGGAGACGCTGGCTGAATTGCGAAAGCAAACAGATTTGCAATACTGGGAGGGTGTTAGACAAGCCGCACACAAGGTTAAGCCTTCACTCAATTACATGGGCATGAAAGAGGCCGCTGCAATTGCCGCCGATGTTGAAAAATGCGCCAAGGAGTTATCCGGCCTAAGCCTGATTCCTGAAAAAGTGAAACAACTCTGTTTGGCTTGCGAGACCGCTTACAGTGAACTACAAATCGAAATCAACAACCTATAAAATTTATGGCACGCATATTCATTGTTGAAGACGACTTGACTGTAGCAGCCATGCTGCGACACAGTATCGCTTCACAGGACCACGAAATCATGCACTTTACAGATGCAGAAGATTGCATGGGTAATATGGGAATGCGACCTGACATTATCTCCATCGATTACAATTTACCCGGCATGAACGGTATTGAATTGATGATGCGCGTCAAGGAGATCGACCCAATGGCCATGGTTATTCTGGTATCGGGCCAGGAAACCCGCGAGGTGATTGTGGATGCCTACAGAAAGGGCGCCTCTGATTACATCATAAAAAACGAAAGTCTGAACGCCAACTTCGCCAATGCCATAGACAACCTCGCGGCCAACGTACGCTTGCGCAAGGAGGTTGAAGTGCTTCGCGAGCAAATCATCGACCGTCACAAATACTCTAGCATCCTAGGCAACAGCCAAGCGATTCTCAAAGTGCTTAAACTGATGCAAAAGGTTGAGAAAAGCAACATCATGGTGTTGATTACCGGACAAAGTGGTACGGGAAAGGAGCTTGTTGCAAAGGCACTTCACTATAATTCTAATAGGGCTAGAAAACCGTTTGTAACTGTAAACATGGGAGCCATCCCCGAAGACTTGGTCGAATCGGAATTATTCGGCCATGAAAAAGGAGCCTTTACAGACGCTCGCGAACGCAGAATCGGAAAATTTGAAGAAGCCAACGAAGGAACCATCTTCCTCGATGAAATTGGCGAGATGACCTTGCATTTACAATCCAAATTGCTTCGCGTTCTGCAGGAAAAGGAAGTTACCCGCATCGGTTCTAATAAGACCATCAAACTCGACTTCCGCATGATTGCCGCAACCAACCGCAATCTAGCGAATGAAGTTAAGGAGGGGCGCTTTCGCGAAGATTTGTTCTACCGCATTCAAGGCTTCTTGATACACCTACCTCCGCTAGAGGAACGCGGTGACGATGTTATCCTATTGGCAAAGAACTTCCTATCGGATTTCTGTCTCAATAATCGCATGAGCCAGCCAGAGTTATCCCGTGAAACAATTTCATTCATGCTCAAGTATAAATGGCCAGGCAACATCCGTGAACTTAAGGCCGTAATTGAAAGAGCGGCAGTATTGTGTGAGAATAATACAATTACCCCTGAGGATCTGATGTTTGTAACAGCATGAAAAAGTCAATTAAGAGACCTGGCTTAAGGAACCGAACAAGGCAACGCCAACGCATTCGCATGCGTGTGGTTATTGCCGTTGCCTCCTTTGCAACCATGTTGAGCACCATGCTCATCTTGTATTTCCAACTCTACAAAAAGGAAGATTCCTTCGCTAAAGAAATCATCTTGAAGGAAGATTCTCTTCCAACCGATAGCAAATTGGATGCACCGATGATTGCACCGGCTGATACAAACCAGCGAAATGGCGTTCGATTCAAAGTGGCAAAAGACATCCCTAAAACCATTTATTAAAACCAGTGAATCTGAACCTGATAAATAAATCTGAAAAAGCAAAGCCCAGTATTTTAATACTTGTGGCATTGCTGTTTTCATTACCCACTTGGGCTGTGACTAATAAAACAGCCTTACGGTCAGGGAATTTCTCTGACCCTACCCTATGGACACCATCAGGAGCGCCTGTTAATGGCGATAACATTACCATTGGGAGTGGCAAAATCATTGATATAGACATCAACGGCGTTGTTGGTGTACTTGACATACAACAAGGCGGAAGGGTCAATCTATCGAACAACAAAAAAATAACCGTAACCACACGCCTTACAGTGAACGGTACCTTAAACGTGTATGAAGGTGATTTGACTTGTCCGAGCCAAGCAATGCCTTTCAGTATCGGTCCACAGGGCTTGCTGGTTTGGGAGCCATCAGATAAAACCGCTAATGGTGCCACCTTGTTCATCAATGGTGAGGAAAGCTTCGCTTCCACTTCAACCTTGGTAATTAACCACTGGCACAATTACACAAATGCGCCATTGGGCTCATTTATCACCGGATCGTTCGGCAATCTTACCATCAGCACGTTATTTAATGGCATGTTGTTCGAATGGGATCAGAAAAACACATTTGCAACCCATCCTGTACTGGGGACATTGACTATCG
>JALRAP010000104.1 GCA_023262505.1 Bacteroidia bacterium | reverse complement strand
GTCCTACCTTGGCTGAAGATTTGGCCGAAGCCTGCATACTCGCCATGCAAAAACGTGCGAAAGGAATTTATCACATCTGTGGTCCGGAAGAGGATTTGGATAGCATCATCAACCTTGCAAGCAAGGTGGCCGACTTTTTCGGTCTCGACAAATCGCATATCAAACCGATTACATCCGCATCACTGAACCAACCTGCGAAGCGTCCTCCCCGCACAGGGTTCATATTGGACAAGGCACGAAAGGAACTTGGTTATTCGCCACACCGTTTTGTGGATGGACTGCAGGTGGTAAAAGCGCAGCTAGAGAAAAAATAATTTCAATGATTGCGCCCACGTTTTATTGCGGGCGAGACGAAAAGATTTTTTATCAAATCACTTTTGCAGCAGGATAACGCTCTTTCCAGAACTTGAGCATCTCCATTTTGCGAATGGTAATGGTGGTACGCTCATCCAATTGGACTTTGATCAGCGGTTTTTCTACTGGTTCTTTTGCCTTCTTACGGCTTCTTGAAGTTTTCATTTTCAATGGGTGTTACTAATAATAAGTTTGGAGCATTTTCAATCACACATCCTAACTCGAACAAGATTAACGTTTGAGCGGGGCGTTTGGTATGATGAGGCTCATAAAAAACGTTTACCCTGGAATTTTTGAGCAAGGTAAAAGCATTTGTGTGAGTAAAAAATGAAAAAACTAGATATTATTGCACAATTACATAAAATATTGAAAAACAATTAAATAATATCTTATTCTCTAAAATTTTCAAACTGTAACGGCTGTTCAATACCACCTTGTCGAACCGTGGCAATGGCGGCTTGCAAATCATCCCTTTTCTTCCCCGTAACCCGAACCTGTTGGTCCATTATGGAGGCTTGAACCTTCAATCCGCTGTCTTTGATGATTTTGACGATTTTCTTAGCCATATCCTTATCAATGCCGTTGATGATTTTGACCTCTTTCCGCAACATCATACCCGATGCTTCCTGGTCTTTGCCGAAATCAAGGCATCCTGCCTCCAGTCCTTGTTTCATGGCCCTGGAAATCAGGATGTCGCGAATGGCATCCATACGCATCTCATTCTCTGTCAATAGCTTGATAACCATCGCCTTTTTATCGAGCTCGATCTCCGTTTTGGAGCCATGGAAGTCGTACCGGTTTACCAGCTCCTTTTGTGCCACATTTATGGCATTATCCAACTTTTGTACGTCGGTTTTACTGACTATGTCAAATGAGGGCATGTGCGTTAGGTTTAGATTGCAGGTGGCTGACAATAACGGTGTTTGTTCATATGCAACCACCTAAAATTACAGTAAATTTGGAAAAACGATCATCATGCGCATGTATTGGTTGTCTTTGTGTGTCCTTCTGGTATGCACAGGAACGCTGAAAGCACAAAACGGAACCTATGTTCCAGCCGTCAATGTTCCTGTAAGCCATAACGGAACTCAAATTGAAAATCCTTGGGTGGGTGGTTTCAACGCCCCTATTTTTTCTGAGATCGATTTGAATGGTGATGGAATCAAGGATTTGTTTGTGTTCGACCGCGAAGGCTATCGGATTTCCACTTTCATCAACAACGGAACAACCGGACAAGTGGATTATCATTATGCGCCTGAATACCGTTCGAAGTTTCCAGCAGGCATGCACGATTGGGTGCTGCTGAAGGATTTCAACTGCGATGGTAAAGAAGATATCTTCACATATTCCTACTCTGGCGGCATGACTGTTTACCGAAATGATTTCACGCCACAAAACGGATTGCAGTTTACTTTGGCCTATACGTTGGTCAACAGCAAGTATGGCAGCATTACAGCGAACCTGTATGTGGCATCAGTTAATCTTCCTGCATTGACCGATGTTGACAACGATGGCGATCTCGATGTGCTTACTTTTCCCGTATCAGGAAGCTTTGTGGAGTTCCATCGTAACAAGGCTGTTGAACAGTTCGGCGTTTGCGACACATTGGTGTACCAACTCGACCCAAGTTGTTTCGGTAATTTCGGTTTGAGCGGCTTCGCCAACGAGGCTTTGCTGAATGTGGGATGCCGTATGGCCCTTCCCGGGGATGAAGTACATCTCGAGCCCGACGTAGCGGCTCGCGTTCAGCATGCAGGCTCTTGTATGATTGCATTGGACATAGACGGAGATGGTGATAAGGATTTGATGAACGGTGATATTCTTGGAAACAACATGCTGCTTGTGGTGAATGGTGGCAGCACCTCCGGTGCTACGATGATTGCCCAGGATGATTCTTTCCCTTCATATGATGATCCTGTTGACTTGGTCACATTCCCAGGACCGTATTACTTCGACGCTAACAACGATGGCCACAAGGATTTCGTGGTAGCTCCATGCATTAGTGGTCCCTCCGAGAATTACAACAACGTGCTCTACTATACCAATACCACCAATAACACCACGAATATTTTCAGTTTCATCAAGAAAAGGTTTTTAGTAGACGGGATGATGGAGGTGGGTTCGGGTGCCAATGTGGTTTTTCAGGATGTGGATAAAGACGGATTGGTAGATATCGTGGTAGGAAATTATGGTTATTATACACCAACTCCTCCATTCCAAAGCGGATTGGCCTATTACCGAAACGTGGGCACAGCTACTGCTCCATCTTTCGAATTGGTGAGCCAGGATTTTGCCAGCTTGATGCAATTGGGACTTACTGGTTTGTCGCCGGCATTTGGTGACATCGACAGTGATGGCGATGATGATTTGGTGCTTGGTAACTCTGATGGAACCCTGTTGCGTTACAACAATAATGGAACGGGATACGTTTTGGCACAGCCATCCATGACCACTTCAAATGGTACGCCCATCGATGTGGGTTCGAATTCCACGCCGCAGCTTTATGATGTGAACAAAGACGGCAAATTGGATCTGGTGGTTGGTGAGCGTACCGGCACGCTCAACTATTATGAGAACACAGGCACGCCATCATCACCTGCATTCAATCTGGTAACTTCGTCTTTCGGCAACGTTTTGGTGAATAACGCATTCAGTTTGTATGGCTATAGTTACCCATTCATGTACGATAGTGCTGGCGCCACTCAGCTGTTAGTGGGTGCGGTAAACGGTTACATATACAAATACACCAACATCGACAATAATCTGCTCGGTAATTTCACTTTGGTGGATTCCATGTACCAGCGCATTTATGAGCCACAACGTATTACTGTGGCTTCGCGCGACATCACCGGTGATGGCATTCGGGAAATCCTTACGGGTAACTATGCAGGCGGTCTCACACTGTACGCATTCGACTCCACCACCTCAATCCAGGAAACCATTCAGCAGGAAGCGGCATTCCAATTGTATCCGAATCCGGCTGCTGATTATATCATGATTCGTATTGATGAAACAGCTCGCCCCGCAATGCGTGAAATCAGGATTGTGGATATCACGGGCAGGGAAGTGTTGAAGGTCCAAAGCAACTCAGCAACGGTACCTTTGCAATTGGATAATGTATCTTCCGGCATTTACCGCTGCATCATAAGTGATGGTCGTGTTAGCTCATCTAAAAACTTCGTAATCGCCAAACCATGATGCGTAAGGTAGCTTATACATGCTTTGCCGTTATTGTTTCCGTTTTTTCGATTGTCTCGATACAGTCGTGTAAATACGATGT
>JALRAP010000103.1 GCA_023262505.1 Bacteroidia bacterium | reverse complement strand
TCCGGGAGCTACACTCCAGTTGGATCCGCCATTGGTGGAGATGAACAATCCGCCTCGGGCGCTTACCGCATACATCTTCTGTGAATTTGATGGATGGAATTTCAGTTGCGAGACACGACTGATTCCGTGTATTTGTCCGGATGCATTGGTGGGAAAGAAATCGGGCTTGTAGGCCGTCCACGATGCGGTTTGTGCATTTACGGTGTTGGCACCAAGAATGGCAAAGGCAACAGCGGCCAGTAGTTGGATGTTTTTAACGATGGTCTTCATGGCTTTCATTTCTTGTTTTGCTGTTGACGGATTTCCTCTTGTTGCTTGTTCCAGATCGCTTGTCGCTCTTCATAGGTTAGGATATGTCCATCTGCCTGTACCCATGGTTTCACCTCAAGCATCCATTTCTCAAATCGCTTGCTTTCATATTTGAGGTATTCCGCCTCTTCCAATGCTTTGCCCTCTAATTTCGGACCGAGTTTTTGCTGGCGCTCAGTTTCCATTTTTTCGATATCCTCGGCCGTTTCCTTGCCGGTGCCTTTTCCTTCCAAGGCGTCAAAAACTTCTGCTTCCTTTAATGGCTTTTTATGGGTTAGCCAATAGGAATCATATTCTTTTACCGCTTCGAAAAAATTCACTTGTGGGTCTTCCATCATGGTTACCCATTTGGGGGTTTCCATCGGTGCGACATTTTGCGCCGTTGCGATGGTTTGAAATACAACCATGAATATCGTGGCGGCAAGAATTTTTTGGATTTTCATTATGATAAAATTTGTTGCTGGTTAGTTACTTTTTCAGATAGCCATATTAATCAAAACAATTGTACTAAACAACTTTTACGCTTAGTCTTTTCAATTAAACCCAACATATCCATAATCCGAAACAAGGAATGAATCAGGGGCTTGATTTTTGATTTGATCTCTATCAAATGATTTTTATCAGGGTCTTTTTATTCAAACAGTATTCTATTTGCCCCATGTTTCTCGTCAATCGATTTACATTTATTGGTTTATTGGTAATGATTTCCAATTTTTCCATGGCCCAGGATTCGATTCCAAAGCGTTACACCGGTGCTTTTGAATTAGGATTATGCTTTGGCCAGGCCGGACCATCAGGAGGCAATGGTGGCAACTTTGGAATGAGAATCATGATTAACAAATGGGGTGGAACTTTTCACAACATGGGTTTCAGTGGTTTGACGGCAAATCGAAGCTATTTTCTATTTGGTCCGCCGAAAGAATGGTTCAAAGAGACGGCTATTATGGGTTCAAGGCAGCTTTGGTCTTCCAGGCGTTTCAGGGCTATTGCTAGCACGGGGTGGAGTTTTATCGGCGGTCGACAATTGGATGACACGAAAACAGATTTTGAAACCATGGATCAAATAGATGGTTTAGCGTGGGAATTGGCTTTTGGAACTGTTGGTTCAACGGCCGGACTGATGGTGTCCTTTACCGGGAACATCAACAGAAAGCGGCCTTTGGCTGCTTGTACCGTTGCTGTGACACTCGGTAAACAAAAATGAAAGCTTAACAGCGCGGATCTGTTATTAGGCGAAATATATCTCCCTCCGCCGCTTTTTACGTTTCACTGGCTTAGATGCAGCCCTTCGGGCTTAACTCAAACAACAATTGTGTTGAACTGCATGATCCTGCACACCGCTACTGACTCCCGCCACTAGTCCTTGTTTCCCACTAAGGCATTAATCAGCTTCTCCAATTTCCACGTCATCGCCTGGAAATCCTATTGAATCCGCATTTTGCTCCAATAACAGGCCCTCGTTGTTGAATCGAAGGTGATATACGGTGGAGTCGTGCGTAACATCTACGAACCATGCAATTTGGCCTGATTTGTCTGTGAACGGACGAATTTCGGTTAGAAAATCGTCTTTGAAATTCTTGCGGATGTATTCGTTGATGCCCGATGGCACAAGGGGTCGCTCTTGAGATTTGGTTGCCATGGAATTTTATTTTCCAACAAAGCAAATCTCTTCAGCGCTCAAAAAGGCTGATCGAGGTCATGCACAAAATCACAGTTTAAGCCCGTGTAGCTTTCTTGTATGTTCGGAGAGCAAGAGTAATCACCAAGGTGCCGCCCAATACCCAATAAGCTTGTTGATGGCCTTGAGCTATCGCTTCTTGAATTTGGAAGTTCTGCTCCAACAAATCATGTAGGAAGCTGACAAAAACGAATCCTATAACCGTCGCAAGCCATCCTGAATATTCGCGGATAAGAACGGGTTTCAAGGAAAAACTTTCGGAAGCCGAAACAAACCCATGTAGCCTGGGGATGAAAGCCGGTGTTTTGTCGGCCCATGCATCGTATGCCGACCCGAATTTGCCAATCAAGAAGTTCTCTTCAGTGGCCATGATTCTTTCGTAGTAAATCCAATAGAGCAATGTAACCACGGCGGTGAACCATATGCTGCCGGTGAAAATCACAATACCAATCCACATCAGGTAGTTGGCCAGATAAAGCGGATGTCGTACCAGGGAATAGGCACCTGTGGAGTTCAGCACTTCTGCCACCTGCTCCTTGGTATTTCTACCTGAAGTGCCTCGTGGAGTCGTGCCCACCACGTAGGCGCGCATCAGGGCGCCGCTGACGCTCACTGCAATGGCAGCCATCAAAACCCACATTGGAGGCATTCCGCAACCGGTAAGCACAACCGGAACGGCCAATAGGAACAATACAACAGGGATTTGTCCGCGGTACCTGAAAAGCCAGGTTCCCTGCGAGACCATTTCTTTAGCTAAGCCCATCTGATCAATGTAATTGATGCCAAAAGTATAGGGAATCATCAAGGTTTTTAGCACTGCAGTGGATTTCTTTTCACCTTTTTCCTGTTCACAGGTGTCGATAAGTTGTGTGTTTCCGAACCATGGGTTTCCCCTATCTTTACCCGCACTAAAACCCAATCCATGAGCCTTCTAGTAGTCGGAACCGTAGCGTTCGACGCCATTGAAACCCCCTTCGGAAAAACAGATAAGATCATCGGCGGCGCCGCCACTTATGCCGGCTTGTCGGCCTCCTTCTTCACCGATAACATCAACCTGGTATCGGTGGTGGGCGATGATTTCCCGACGGCTACTATCCAAGGATTCAATGATCGTGGCATCCGTACCGAGGGATTACAGGTTTTGCAAGGTCAGAAATCATTTTTCTGGTCGGGTCGTTACCACAACGATATGAACACCCGCGACACATTGGCCACCGAGTTGAATGTCATTCTTTCTTTCGACCCTATCATCCCCGATTCTTACCAGGATTGCGAGTTCCTGATGCTTGGGAATCTGATGCCATCCTTGCAGATGAAGGTTTTGGATAGGTTGCAAAACCGCCCGAAACTGGTGGTTATGGATACTATGAACTTCTGGATGGAGACCGCTTTGGAGGATTTGATGAAGATGATTGCCCGCACGGATGTACTCACCATCAATGATGCCGAAGCGCGTCAGCTTTCGGGCGAATATTCATTGGTGAAAGCCGCACAGAAGATATTGGCCATGGGTCCTAAGTACCTCATCATCAAAAAGGGTGAGCATGGTGCGTTGTTGTTCAACAATGAGCAGGTGTTTTTCGCTCCTGCGCTTCCGCTAGAGGACGTATTCGATCCAACTGGCGCGGGCGATACATTTGCCGGAGGATTCATCG
>JALRAP010000102.1 GCA_023262505.1 Bacteroidia bacterium | reverse complement strand
ATTTAATTCCAACGTGGAGAAGACTTCTCACCTCAGCGCAGGAACCACGACTAATGTATAGAAACCGAGCGAATTCCTTATTAGTTTGTCTTTCAAAACCTTCTGCAATATTTGACATTATCGATGTGCTTGATCTGCGTATTTGGTCTTTTAGTGCAAAATCTTTTGCAAATGTGGGTTTAAGTGTTTCTGTGTAAATAAACTTATTCAACTCTCTTGCTTTCTTCCAGGATAATAATTCTTCAAATGTTTTAACTAATGGCATGATGAAAAGATTTAAATGGTTAGAAAAGATTTAAATATTGGGTTGTTATTGGATTTTAGTTTTTTAGCTGTTTCCACTTGTCACTTGTCGCTTGTCACTTGTAACCTGTCACTTGTTACTTGTCACTTGTAACCTGTCACTTGTTACTTGTCACTTGTCACTTGTCACTTTTAACCTGTCACCTGTCACTTGTCACTTGTCACTTAATACTTATCCTACACTTCCCTCTAACGAAATCGCCAACAGCTTCTGAGCCTCTACCGCAAATTCCATAGGCAGTTGATTGAATACTTCTTTACAATACCCGTTCACAATCAAACCAATGGCGTCTTCGGTTGCGATTCCACGTTGGTTGCAATAGAAGATCTGATCTTCGCCGACTTTCGAAGTGGTGGCTTCGTGCTCTACCTTGGCAGTCTTGTTATGTACTTCGATATATGGGAATGTATGTGCTCCGCAGCGGTCACCCAACAAGAGTGAATCGCATTGACTGAAGTTTCGGGCTCCATCTGCTTTCTTATTCACCTTTACCAAACCCCTGTAACTGTTATGGCTTTTTCCGCCGCTGATCCCTTTGGATATGATGGTACTGCGGGTATTTCTCCCTATATGGATCATTTTAGTTCCAGTATCCGCTTGCTGCATGTTGTTGGTTACAGCAACGGAGTAGAATTCTCCAATGGAATTGTCGCCCTTTAATATCACACTAGGGTATTTCCAAGTTACAGCTGAGCCGGTTTCCACTTGTGTCCAAGAAATTTTGGAGTTATCGCCCAAGCAAATTCCACGTTTGGTAACGAAGTTGAAAATCCCTCCTTTGCCGTCCTTGTCGCCAGGGTACCAGTTTTGCACGGTTGAGTATTTCACTTGCGCATCTTTGTGCGATACGATTTCAACCACCGCTGCGTGCAACTGGTTTTCATCACGCATGGGCGCTGTACATCCTTCGAGGTAGCTAACGTAAGCACCTTCGTCGGCAACAATCAACGTGCGCTCAAATTGGCCGGTACCTGCAGAGTTGATTCGGAAGTAAGTGGAGAGTTCCATCGGACAACGAACGCCCTTGGGAATATAGCAGAACGACCCGTCGCTGAAGACTGCGGAATTCAATGCGGCGTAGAAGTTATCGGTAGGAGGAACAACCGAACCTATGTATTTTTTTATCAGTTCGGGATGCTCTTGCACGGCTTCGCTGAAAGAACAAAAGATGATCCCGTGTTTGGAAAGTTCTTCCCTGAAAGTGGTTTTTACAGAAACGCTATCGATAACCGCATCAACAGCTACATTCGCTAAACGTTTCTGCTCTTCGAGAGAAATACCCAGTTTGTCAAATGTTGCTTTGATTTCCGGATCGAGTTCGTCTAAACTGTCTAATTGTTTTTTAGGCTTTGGAGCCGAATAGTAGATTATGTCTTGGAAATCCACTTTTGGGTATGTGACATTCGGCCAAACAGGCTCGGTCATTTCCTGCCATTGGCGGAATGCTTTCAATCGCCACTCTAACATCCACTCGGGTTCGTTCTTCTTCTTTGATATGAAACGCACGATATCCTCATTCAATCCTTTCGGGGCATTTTCGGCTTCTATGTCCGAAACAAACCCCCATTTGTATTCCGAGGAAGCAATCTCGTCTAATATCTTCTGGTCGTCTGACATCTCTTTTTATTTAGACTGATTCAAAGGGTGGGGTCAAAAAAAATCAAACGGCAAAGCTTTCGCCACAGCCACATGTGCGTGTAGCATTTGGATTGTTGAACACGAACCCTTTGCCATTTAGTCCGTCTGTAAATTCCAATTGGGTGCCTATGAGATAAAGGAAGCTCTTTTTGTCGCAAACCAATCTCACGCCCTTGTCCTCAAACACCTTGTCGTCTGGCTTTTGCACGGTGTCAAAGTCAAGCACATAAGAAAGGCCTGAGCATCCACCTCCTGCAACCCCCACACGCACAAATGCTTCCTCAGGATGATTCCCTTCGGCTTTGAGCGAAACCAACTTTTCTTTGGCTTTTTCTGTAACGGTTATCATGGATTCTTGATAGTTAGCGAATTAGGGTGCAAAGGTACGTCATTTTTACTCACTTGTAAACACCTGTTCAAAGCAATTGTTTCGATTTCTGGTGGTATGGATATAAATGAAAAAGACCCCCTAATCTCGGAGGTCTTTTTATCAGTTAATTTGTTGAATTACAGTTATTCAACAATCAGTTTTTGCTGGCTTTGCATCTGGCTTCCCGCAACATCCAATACATAGATTCCAGCAGGTATATTTTGAAGCTCAAAGCTCATGCTAATGTCGCCAGCTTCTACCTCTGCCATCTCTTGCTTTACAACACGACCAGCCACATCCAACAAACGAACTTGCAGTTGGTCTTGTGCGGGAGAATTAAAGCGGATTTGAACCTGGTCTTTTGCGGGAATTGGGAAAACGGTCATGGGTAATGACTGAACCGGTTCGCCGATTCCAGTGTTGCCTGGCACCACATTGATGGTGATTGGCGCTCCACCTTGTAAGCGAAGTAGGGCAAATGAATAACAAACGCTATCTGTGCAACCTTGGCTGTCTGAGATGAACAAGCATATAGTATATGTGCCTGGACCGGCGTAGGTGTGGCTTGGATATGCGCCAGTACTGCTGGTGCCATCACCCCAATTCCAAGTGTAGGTAAGAGGACCGTTACCATATGCCAAGTTCACGCCGATGTAAGTGTGCAGCTGTGTGGAGTCGGGGTAGATGGCGAAGTTGGCACTGCAGGAGAGGGTGTTTCCAACGGTAATGGATTGGCATGTGGTGCACGTCATTCCAGATGCGTCAACAACACTGAGGCAAACCTGGTATGTACCAGGACTGGAATACTGGTGCGTTGGTGTCGACAAGTTTGAAGTGGTTCCATCTCCGAATGACCATGCCCAAGAAACGTTGTTGGTGCCGGAAGATGCAAAGAAATAACCTCCCGCAGGTGAGTTTTGATATGAGAAATTGGCATTGCAAGGCAATGATCCACCACCTGAAACATAAATCGAGTCGCAGTACGTATCACTGCAGGATTGTGCATTGTTGTAGATGTTCAAGCAAGCATAATACCAACCTGGAGCGCCAAATCGCTTCTAGAGGCGGGCAAGTACTGCCAGGCCCACGAGGCCGCGCGCAGTGCCGCATACCGTGACATTCCCGACCCCGCTACCTGGCGCTTGCATCACGGGGCGGCCTATGTGCACCTGTGCAGCAACGAGACCGTGCACGGCGTGGAGTTCCACGCCCTGCCCGACCTGCCCGCGCTGGGCTGCGACGCGCCGTTGGTCATCGACTGCTCCTCCCACATCGCGTCACGCCCCCTGGACTGGTCGCGCGTGGGCCTGGCCT
>JALRAP010000101.1 GCA_023262505.1 Bacteroidia bacterium | reverse complement strand
CTGAGCAAGTTGGCACATAGCGGCAGGAAGGTGGCAGAAGCGGAGAAATGAATTTACGGTAAACCCGGATTGGAGCTATCATTATGCCGATCATTATTCTCCTCATGGGTACCCGTCAAACGTTGTAAAGTTAAGATTATTTTGGCCGAAACGGTTTTAAAATCCGGCACCTTGTTGCCTTGGAAAACAACCGCCAAATGAACAGTTTCCGCAGCATTGAGTTTGGCTATGAATTGGGGCAAATTAAGCCGGTAGGACTCCCGGACCAAACGCTTTACTCGATTGCGATCAGAAGCCCTTTTCAACCGTCTCTTAGGCACTGATATCACCAGACGAATCATGCTCCCGTCAAAGGGCAACCGTTTCACATAGGCTAGGAAAGGCATGACGCGCATCAATTGCCCCTGATTGAATACATCGCTGATATCCTTGCGGAGATATAACCTGGAGGATTTTGGAAAGCGGTGCGAAATGCGCGACATAGCTGGGACCTCGTTGAAAGGACCGGTTAAAGATAAGAACCTGAATCGAGGTGGATTATTTATTGGCCTTCTTGACGTACTGCTCGATAGCCATGGTCATGGATGGCGCCTCTGGAACAGGTGCCATTACATCCAACTGCAACCCGGCATCCAAAACCGCTTGCTTGGTGGCGGCTCCAAAGGCAGCTATACGGGTTTCGTTTTGCTTGAACTTGGGGAAGTTCTTCAGCAGAGATGTGATTCCCGAAGGACTGAAAAACACAAGCATATCATAATTCACATTGGCCAAATCGGAAAGATCGCTACACACGGTCTTGTACATGATGGACTTGGTATGATTGATGCCGAAATGCGTAAGTGTGTCTGAAATCTCTTGCTTATGAACATCAGAGCAAGGCAGAAGGAATTTTTCCTTCTTGTGTTTTTTCAGCACATCGATCAAATCGTTGATGGTGGTTTTACCGTAGAAAATCTTACGCTTGCGGTAAACCATGTACTTCTGGAGATAAAAAGCCGTTGATTCCGATATGCAGAAATACTTCAGTTGATCGAGATTGGGGATCTTGAGTTCATTGCAAATGCGGAAAAAATGATCAGCTGCAATGCGGCTAGTCAAGATAACCGCTGTGAAATCCTGGATGTTCAGTTTGTCTTTGCGGAAATCCTTGCCGGGAATGCCTTCCACATGGATGAACTCCCTGAAATCAATCTTCAGGTTGAACTTTTTGGCCAGGTCATGGTAAGGGGACTTGTCTGATTCCGGTTTAGGTTGTGTAACCAGAATTGACTTGACCTTTGAGGGTTTGGTATCTGCCTTGGATGTGGTTGCCACTTCGTCAAAGGTTTACCCCATTGCAAACTTGTATAGCAGCAGAAGCGGGGAAATTTCAAGAGTGCAAATGTACAGAATAAAATAAAAAAACGGAACGCCCGGCATCGATGTCCATATACGAAACGCTCTGATTTGTCTGTAAATGAAGGATATAATTAACACACCGAACGACAAATAGAAAAAGGGTGTTACCCAGGATGAGTCCAGGTATGCGGTGATTATCACCAATGGCATGAGAACCACACCAGTAGCGTTGTTGATTAGGGTGAAATTGAAAATAAATGAAGCTGCTGGCCTTTCGATGTCGAAGACATTCCCCAATACCTTCAACAAAACCGTTTTAAGGGAATAAGCCATGGCGATGGTCATCAGCAACAATAGAAAACGAAACATGCCACTTCCCAACCATAAGATGTTTATGCTGAACCAATCGAGTGCCAAGAACACAAACAAGCCAAGAGCACAATAGTACATCAGCGAAAGCATAACCGAGGCCCGTTGCACCAGGATGTTCTCGTCGCGCACAATCTGGTTGGTGGCGTTCATATTGAAAAACGCACTGAATAATTGACCCACGGTTTTGGAATATACCACCCTGGTCCAAGCAAACCATGCCAACAACACGAAAAGAGCAATGGTGAACCAATCGGGGTTACGCGGCTCCAAGCTGCGGGGCACAATACTCCGCACTGGCAACTCGTGACCGGTGAATATGGACTTTAGGGGAACCTGCAGCGTATCTACAGCCTGCGCTACAGTGGTATCGGTTGCGTTGACCGTTGGCATGTTGCAAAGATACCCAACAGCACCCAAGTATCGAAGGTTGATTAATTTCGCAACAAACAACCCAAAATGCAAAAGTTATCGCTGGTCCTGATAGCTGCATCCCTGTGGGGATGCGGTTCGGGAGATAAGCCTGAAACCAAGATCATGAACAACTCCATCCAAGACGTGCACTCATTTTCCCGACCCGAACAAGCGGTCATGAAACACCTGTCGCTCGACCTCGCTGTGAATTTCGACACAAAAACCTTGTCGGGCAGCGCGACCATTGACATTGAAAACAAATCGGGAACGGATACGCTGATGCTGGATGTGCGAGACCTGACCATATCCGAAGTTTCGATTGACGGAGAAAAGACCACCTACGAAATCGGCCCAGCAAAACCATATCTAGGCTCGCCCATGGCGGTGGCGATAAAGCCGAATACCAAGCAAGTCAAAATACGATATACAACCTCGCCCAGTGCAGCCGCATTGCAATGGCTGGAGCCCGGACAAACAGCAGGAGGAAAGAGCCCGTTCCTATTCACGCAATCGCAAGCGGTTCTGGCGCGAACCTGGATACCCCTACAGGACAGCCCAGGCATCAAGTTCACTTATGAGGCGCGAATCACCGTGCCACCTGGCATGATGGCGTTGATGAGTGCCGAAAACGATACGGTGGCGCATGCTGATGGCGTTTACAATTTCAAGATGCCGCAACCCATTTCATCGTATCTGATGGCTTTGGCGGTTGGCGACTTGGCGTTCCGCTCATACGATGGCCGCTGTGGTGTTTTTGCGGAACCATCGTTGATTGAAAAAGCGGCTTATGAATTCGTCGATTTGCCCAAAATGATATCCTCGGCGGAAGAGCTGTACGGACCATATGCGTGGGGAAGGTATGATGTGTTAGTGTTACCTCCCAGTTTCCCCTTCGGCGGAATGGAGAATCCAAGGATCACTTTTGCAACGCCTACCATCATAGCCGGCGACAGGTCGTTGGTAGCGTTGGTGGCTCACGAATTGGCGCATTCATGGTCAGGCAATCTGGTTACGAATGCCACTTGGAACGACTTTTGGCTGAATGAAGGATTCACCGTGTACTTCGAAACACGCATCATGGAGAAAATCTACGGCAAGGATTATGCCGATATGCTCACCTTGCTGAGTCTTGGTGAACTCAAAAACACGATTGCCGAGATGGGTGATACCAGCAAGGAGACGCACTTGTATGCTGATTTGGAAGGAAAAGATCCGGATGATGGCGTGAGCGACATCGCATACGAGAAGGGGCGGTTTTTCCTTACGGCGATAGAGGAAGCGGTTGGTCGCGAACGGTGGGATGCTTTCCTGAATGCCTACTTCAAAGCGTTTGCTTTCAAAAGCATGGACACCAAGACATTTTTGGATTACTTGGAAAAGGAACTGATCAAAGGGGATGTCGGCTTGAGAAAACAAATAAACATAGACGCTTGGGTGTATGGTCCCGGGTTGCCAGCCAATTGCCCGGTTATTAAATCCACTGAGTTGGAAAAAGCGGGAGCCGCAGCAAAGTCAGTTACACAAGGCGCA
>JALRAP010000100.1 GCA_023262505.1 Bacteroidia bacterium | reverse complement strand
GCACTCACATGATGATGGATGGCTGTGAGGGGATGAGCGCTGCGGAGTGCCATAAGATGATGCAGGATTGCAAGGGCATGGAAGGCAAAGAATGTTGCAAAATGATGGGTGATGAAAAAGGTGGTGATTGCTGCGATAAAATGAAAGGTGGCGCTGCCGGCGAGTGTGATCATCATCACATGGGAGCTGACAGCGCAATGGTTGACACTGCTGCAGTAAAGTAATACTGCTGAGTTTGTATCTTTGTAATAAGGCTATCCACTGATATCGGATAGGCATCTTGGAGAGATGTCAGAGTGGCCGATCGAGCACGCTTGGAAAGCGTGTGTACCGCAAGGTACCGAGGGTTCGAATCCCTCTCTCTCCGCCAAAGAAAAACCAACCCCGCAAACGCGGGGTTTTGTTTTTTCAGTAGGGCATGCAAGCTTGCTTGCTTATGCCCGGATGAAAAATCAAAAAACCTGCAAGGTTGGTTTTTCTTTGATGCCTCCCAATTTTGGTAAACGGCTCGCTTCAGCGAGACGTAATCCTAAATATTTACACGGCACTTCGAAATCTTCCCACCATGGGAACATCGGAATTCAGATCACCGAAGCAGCAATTACTTCGCATTTACGTTGGAGCTGGTTGTAGAAAATGCCTCGTATATACACTTCAATACTAGAACAGCATTATGAGGACAACTCGCATTTATGCTTTGACGATGACGCAGTATTTACATGGGTCTTCACAAGTAAATAGTACTCATTTGAATTTGTCCGACTGTATTGATAATTTAGCTTTGCACAAAAAATCAAACATCCATGAGACTGAAAATCCACCAACTGTTAGTATTTGCAATTTTGATTTCCCCATTACCAGTTCAAAGTCAGCAGACAGCTTTCAGTATGCTTTTGAATGGCAGCACAGATATTAATGCGATCTGCGAAAACAATGCCGGGAATTTCATAGCGGCAGGATATGTGTTCAGTGGAACACAATCAAACGCCACTGTCATGGAGATCTCGCCAGGCGGCAGTATTCTTCAGCAAAATGTATTCGGCAGTTCCGCATCTGAACTACCCTATTCAATTGTTCAGGCAGCTGCAGGATACTACATAGTAACAGGATCCATTTATGACAACTTCAACGATTATGATTGGTTCATTGCGAAATTGGATTCAGCTCTTCAATTGGTTTGGTTCAAACGCTTGGGTGCGGTTTCTGGAAACGATTATGCGAATAGTTGCTTCGAAGTTTCTCCAGATCATTTTGTAGTCACAGGAACTGTTGGATTATCGGGTAGCGCAAAACCGTCTACCGTTATGATAGATTCCTCAGGAGCAGTATTGCACGAGGGCTATTTAAACACAAATCAATTTGCCAGCCCTAATTATAGGGGCCGATATATAGGAAACGGAGAAGTGGCATTTGCCAACCTAGCCACTGCCATGGCCGTAATGGATACTTCTGGCGCACTTATCAAACAAACCTCTTTCAATTTTGCCACCTATACCCGAGATATACAGCCAACCTCCAATGGAGGATATGCAATTTGTGGTGTTGGCGGATACGGTAGTCCGCAAGGTTCCAGCATTGCCTTTGCCATTACAGATTCCATGCTAACCACAACAACCTTGCTCAAAAAGTTCAATCAAAACGGATTTGATTTAAGTGTGGTTGGAATGGAAGTTGATTGGGCTGGAAATTACATACTAGCTGTCAATGCAATGGGTTTATCATCAGGCAATACAGCCCCACTTGTAGTCAAAATTGATGGAGCGGGCAACTTGTCATCATCCAGATCATATCTTCCGCTTGGAATTCAAAATACGATGATCAACAGCATGATTGAGACTACAGATGGTGGATATCTGATTGCAGGAGGAACAGGCACAACGGGATTTATTGCTAAGATTGACTCAGCCAGCAGCTGCTTTTATTCGCCATTTAGTCTGTCAACTAACACCCTTTCGTCGCTTGGTGCTACACCGCATTCCCCTTTTTCAGGATCTATTTCCACAATCAATCCTCAAGTGAACTCCATCGCCTCAGGCACCCTGTCGCCAAACTATTTATGCAATCCCAACTACATTGCAGAGCCAGAATCCGGTTTTGATATTCAAATCTACCCCACTCTTACTTCAAGTGTTCTGAATATTTCGATTTCAGATGCCAAAGGAGAGAATTTTCAAATTGAAGTCATCAATCACATCGGAGAGCTGGTCATGAGCAAACTGATCATTAATCCAACAACCTTGGATGTGTCATCACTAAAGCAAGGACTTTACATCTGCCGTTTCACGGAAGTATCCAACGGTCAAATTTCAATTGTCCGTTTTGTGAAGACTGAATAAGGACACTTCCTATGTGTAAAGGATTAGATAAATGCGCCGAAAAGTAATTGTTGCTAAATTGTCAACTCACCACTCAAAGGCTTTACCATCTGCCTTGCCACTTCTTTAGGACTGAGTTTTTTTCCAAAAAGCAACATCAGTTTCACCAAAGCCGTTTCAATGGTCATGTCGGAGCCACCAATAACACCCAACCGCTCCAAACCTGCACTGGTGGCATATACACCCTGCTCTACCGAGCCTCCACGGCATTGAGACACACTTACGATCACCATTCCGTGACGAGCGGCTAACTCAAGCTCCTCCAGGAACCAATCGTGTGTAGGTGCGTTGCCGGATCCATAGGTCTCCAAAACTACAGCTTTCATTCCCTCGCAACGTAATTGCGATGCAAACCACTGGCGGGTCATACCTGGGAACAAGCGTATAACACCTACTGACGAATCGACACCTAGATTCAATTTCAATTTCTTTCCTGTTGGCTTCAAAATAAGGTTCCGATTGAAACGCAAATGCACACCAGCTTCCGCCAAAGGAGGCAAATTCATCGAAGCAAAGGCCTCAAACTTGGATGCATTAACCTTAGTGACACGGTTGCCACGGAACAATAAATAGTCGAAATAAACGCACACCTCTGGAACTACCGCCTTACCTTTTTCTATTGTCGCTGCGATTTCTATCGCGGTTATCAAATTCTCGCGAGCATCGGTTCGCACCTCACGTACTGGCAACATGGCACCTGTGATCACTACTGGTTTCGACAAGTTCTCCAACATGAAGCTTAAAGCGGATGCCGTGTAGGCCATGGTGTCGGTACCGTGAAGGATTACAAAGCCTGTATATTTTTCGTAGTTCTTTTTGATAATCTCAGCCATCCGTATCCAGTGCTCCGAACCCATATTGGAGGAATCGATAACGGGATTGAACGAAACCACATCGATCTTGTAATTGAACTTTCCAATCTCTGGAACCTCATCGCTGATCTGCTGAAAATCGACGGGCTTTAATGTGCCCGTTTTGTGATCGCGAATCATACCGATGGTACCACCGGTGTAGATAAGTAAAACGCTGGCACGTGAGCGGCTTTTGGTTTTTTGGGGAGGCATGTAGAGGGATTCTTATGATTATTATGATGGGTTATATGCGGAAAAGTTGATGCAAAGTAAACGATTTTGGCATTGCCATCAAAAATAGAACCAATATGGCATTCATAGTTGGCCTTTAAGATGCTATTTGATAAATCTTTAGAACCAAAAATTCAATAATTGATTGGGAATGCACCATAGTGATGGGGCCTCCGGCCCCGCCCCTGCTCAAATTTATTTTCAATATCAAACATCTGCAAATTGCACGAGTAACTTAAACGT